>DAOWDY010000057.1 GCA_030638785.1 Candidatus Thorarchaeota archaeon | reverse complement strand
TTTTTGGGGCGATTAGTGTATTGCTAGATTAACTCTGACTAAGCATGCTAGTCAGAAAAAAGATGGATGAGAATTATATTATGGTTGATTTTTCTTACTACTGCTACCGATGTGGCCACCTGAATGAACTCCCCTTAGACGCACCAGATGCTCCAGCATACAATCATGTGGATCTTACCTGTGGAAAATGTGGTGATGGAACCAGAGTGTTGCTTGCTTCATGTCCAAATCCCGATTGTAAGCAATATGTATACTGGATCAATGACATTTCAATCCCTGAAATTGTGACTGGTTTTGCCAAGTATATGGTTCACAATATGCAGACCATGATTGACAAAGCTGCATTGCAAGGGGCGGAGATTTCAATTGATACTCCTCACAATTATCCCATCAACGCGAGCTGTCCATGTGGGACAGACTTCTCAGTTGATATTACAATACCAGACTTGGATTGATTGAAGAAGATTGAAGCTCTGAATCTCGGAATAGAGCTTCTTGTTTCAGCAAAAGTAAGAATAGATGTAACTCTCTTTCTTTGGAAATAGTGTTTCGAGCAGAGTCTTTTGGCCCCTGCGCACAATGAAGTCAACATTCTGTTTCTTTAATTCATCAACAGTGAATTCTCCAAGAATCAATCGGATGAATCCTAGAGGTGGAAGACGAGTTTCCATATAGGTGTCCGTTTTTTGCATACCAATATCTTCGACTGATTGCAATATTCCATTCTGAAATGATAGTTTGTAGCAGGTTCTGTAAGTGTTGATAAATATCTCCCTGGTCATACCTTCAAACATAGTGCCTTGAAGACGTCTGGTGAGGACAGGCCGGATTTTGTTAAGCAGACGGGCAATATCCGGGATGCGGATTTGATACTTCCATCCTGGTGATAGTATTCCTCCATAATCCAATGCAAGTATCCCAAGATTGGAACGCACATTTCCGGGAAGCTCAATTGTATGTTCATTTCGTTTCTTCGCTTCATCTCGAAAGTGATAGAGTGCTCTCATGGCGGTGTCATGGGATCTAAATGATCCTTCGTCAATGACCAAAGAACTGATGCGAAATTGGTCTACCTCACCTTCCTTCCCACCAATCCTGAAGTATCCATCAACAGATCCCTCACGTTCCAATACCATGGTTTCAAAACTCAGGGAATCATTCATCTTAAACCGTTCTTGAGCCTTCCACAGTTGTTCATCACGAATCGAAGTGATAAGCAGTTTCTGATTCTCTTCCTGGAGAAGTCCCATCATTACCTTTTGATCGTCTTCATCTGCGTGTCTAATAGTAATGTCCAAGAGAAATGGGGAATCTTCAAGCTTGGTCTCTGGGATGTTCCTTACAGGTAGAGCAATATTTCGGATAAGTGGTAAAACGAAATCATATCCATATTTTCGATAGAAGTATGGTATTCCTTGGATTGAAGAAAAATCATATTTTCCTTCCGTGAGTAATCTATCGAAATATGAGTATAGATAATTGATGAAACCCTTGTTCCTATAAGATTCAGAAGTGCCTACAAATCCTAACTCGAGGTTCTGAAGTGGAATTCCATCATAAGCCCATGTACTTGGTATCGAGTTGATGCAAGCTACAATCTTTCCTGTTGTACTATCTCGTATAATGTAATTCATATCTCTTTGAAATCCAGGAAGATTCTCAAGGAGTCGTGCCAAGAGCTCGCCGGCATCTGGTTCATGAACTTTGGTATTGAATGAAATGAGTTCTTCAACTTCGTCATCAGTTTTGACAATTCCGAATTCGAACCCTTCAGGAATATCTAGCCAGTCGTAATCGTTTACGGGAATCTTGTTTGCCTCCTAATGGCCCAAGAGTAGGATGACAAAAGAGGAGGTGTGTATAAGATTATTGAGGTGCTCATTTTTTACTCTGATTAAATGTACATTCTTCTTCTAGAGGACACATAGAACAGCGCGGGTTCTTTCTGAGACATAATTGAGCAACTATATCGATTATTCCCCAGTAAAGATGTTTGTCTTGCTTAATTCCACCTACATCCTTCATGATTGACCAAACCAGTTCGTCATTGGGTCCAGAAAACGAAAGACCGAGGATTCGTTGTAGAAGATGGACAATGTTCCCATCAACCATGTGAGTAGATTCTCCCAATGCAAAACTACGGATTGCAGAAGCAACATATCTACCAACACCGGGAAGAGAGCGTAGATTGCTCTTTGCTGCAGCAATATCTCCATTAAATTCCTTGAGGAGATATCTTGACATCCGCTGCAAATGTTTCGACCTTTGGTTCTGAAGACCTAGGCTTTGAACGGTTTGTTTGATTTCATGTTCATCAGCAAAGGATAATGATTCAATATCAGGATATTTCTTGATGAATTTGGGATATACCCGGGTAACAGCTGCTGCTGTTGTCCTACGAAGCATCATCTCAGCAATTACAATCTCATATGGGTTGGATGTTTCTCTCCATGGAAACCTTCTTCCATCGGATTTGTACCACTTGATTATCTTGTTCCTGATTTGTGACATTCGTGAATGATCAATTACCGATGTCATATGGAGTGACCGACCTACCCCAGCTTAATTAGCTGTTTAACCGTATCTGGAATTTCGTTTGGAGATGATACGACTGTGACTCCTTCCATGTTTCGAAGTCTCTCGGCATTATCCAGGTCGATTTGACGAGTGCGGATAGTGAAAGTAGTTCCATCTGGCGCTTTAATCTCGACTTCCCCCAGTTTCTGATCTACGGGATAGAGAACTACTGGCGTGGATCCTTTCAGAGTCTGTGCAACTGCATTTGTTACCAGAGTATCTGCAATGCCATACGCGATTTTAGCAGTAGAATTGGCTGTCAACGGTGCTATCACGAAGACATCATAGTGACCTATTTGAAGGGCACCAGCAACAAAGGGAACATTAGAATTTGTTTCACGAGTCACCTTCTTGAATTGTGTGTTCAGCTCATCCCAGAGACCATAACGTCTCCAGACCTGTTCGGCAGCCTTGGACAGAACCACATAGACTTTGATACCTTTCATCTGGTGTAAGGAGAGCATGGCACTCAGTACTCCATCAAGTCTATCTCCAGATCCTGTGATTCCCCAGAGTATTCGAATCAAATTTGGTCACCATTTCAATGTAGTTACGTACAGAAATATCTAGTCCTACAGAGAGTTGTGATTGGAAATCATTCTTTAGTTGTATTAGCTTGGAACAGCTGAGATGTTTCTGTGTACAAAGCGAGTATTGGTATAACTACGAATATGAAATTAGACGCAACAAAATGGATAGCTCAGAAATCAGATGAATTAGGTGCTGCATCTATTTGGATTGGAGAGGATATCGGAATAGGTCAGGAGGTGTTTTCTCTGACTGCCTCCACATTGCTACATTCAAACAAGGTTCGAGTTGGAACAGGGATAGTTCCTATGAGCGTACACAATATCTCTACTTTGGCTCGTGCAGCGCTAGGTCTACATGAAATCGCAAGGGATCGCTTTGTGCTTGGAATAGGCATCGGCGGGTTACAGGATTTACATAAACTTGGAATCAACCTGACCAAACCTGTTACAGCTCTTCGCGAAGCCGTAGGTGCGTTTAGAAAACTATGGACAGGTGAAACTGTCACAACTCAGAATCAGCTCTTCGAGTTGAACAACTACAATATGCGAAATATTGATGGCGTTCAGATTCCAATCTTTCTAGGTGTGAGAGGCCCTCAGATGCTGCGGCTCTCTGGCGAAGTGGCAGATGGAGTAATTCTTTCTGGACCTCCTGACTATTTACGCTATGCAGTTGAAGAGATTGATCAAGCTGCAAGGAAAGCAAATCGGGCACCTGATGCTGTCGAGAAGGTGGCATGGCTACCAACAATTCCGACATTCAAGGGAGGAAAAGAGAGTCTTGCCAAGAAGGTCGTGGCTATTGTAGTTGCAGATATGCCAAAACAGGTCATCGATAAGCTTAGCATTGATTCTGAGAAGATCAATAGACTAAGAGATGCAGTTGCCAAAGGAGGGCCCAAAGCAGGGATTCCCTTTGTCGATAGAGAGATGATGGACACATTTACGATCAGTGGTGATTGTGAGCACATGGTTGACATGTTTGAGAAGATTGCACAATTAGGCGTAAACGAAGTTGTTCTTGGACCCCCCTTCTCTGGGGATTGGAGAGATGCAATGACTGCTATCTTCCAAGAGATTATGTCTAGGAGAGATACATGATGGAATGGGGAGTTGCAGTCAATGTCCATGAGAGTTATCAACGTACAATAGAACTTGCAAATCAGGTTAATACAGCGGGTATGAGTTACATCTGGGTTGTTGATTTTCCAGCTCCTCGATTCGCACCTGCAGTTGCGGTGAAAATTGCGTCTATGACTTCATCATCCAGAATTGGCATTGGATTACTCCCCTCTCTCATATATGAACCTGAATACGTAGTTAGATTCGCAGAAACCCTGACCCATGAGTTTGGTGAACGCTTTGATTTACTCATTGGACCAGGAGACAGAGAAGCACTTGGCGCAATCGGGAAGAAAAACTGGGCTCCAGGTAAGGTTGTTAACAAAACTGTAGACAATGCTGTCAGAATCAGACATGCACTGGATGAACTCGATATCACATGTCCGGTATGGCTGGCAGCACAAGGACCCAGAATGATTGCGGAGTCGAAGAAATTAGATGGTGTTCTACTAAACCTTACTGACCCCACAATGGTAAAGTGGGCATTGGAAATCCTCCATGAAAGAGATACATCCTTCAGAGTAGGGATCTTCAGTCCAACTAAAATTACAGATTCACCAATAGACCCTCCTCCTAACGATTTCCTGTATTCTGCAGCAACCGTTGCTCTTGGTGCGTCGCATTCTCTTATGCAGGAATTTGGGATTAAAGATAGCATTCAATCAGCTCGCCAGATATATTCCAATGATAGCGGATTATCTCCCAATGTATTAGATGAAATAGGACTGGATAACCTTCTGCGATGGGGATTTTTTGCGACACCAGAAGGACTTGTGCATTCGCTCTATCAACTAGAAGAGATTGGAGTTGATACTACTATTTTTGGTCCTCCCATCAGCCACTCACAATCATCAATTAATTTACTTCTCAAGGCTTTCAAAAACTACAAAGGTGCAAAAGATTAGATATCAGATAGGTAACTTGTCAGATCAATCGATTCTGTTGGAACTGTGAATCCAATTTTTGTGTATTTCCATGTTTCTGCCAAGTCGAGTATTGATCTCGATCCTTTTTGAGCTATAGTCATAATTGATTGAACAGAACTGACTCCTGAGTGTTCCTCCAAAGAGCGTAGCATTTGGTAGTACTCAACCTGATGAGCCCCTGGTACGCTTGGCCAGAGAATGACTCCTCGTGGCGATACAAAAGATGTGACATGCGGAAATAGAGGAAGAATTGATTGAATACGATTTGTCCAATCGGAGTTGCAGACTATCTCAAAACAGAAGTCTGAAGTTAGTCCAAGCGCGAACCCCACATAAGGCATCATAATATCTCGATCAATCAGTTTTCTTAATGTAGCCGCAACTCGTTTTGAGTCAACATCTAGATTCCTACGTTTCAAGGCTTCTGCAACATCAGCTGGAGAAGCACGTGCATTTAATTTGGCAACAGATGCAATAATGAAATCTGCTTTGGTGAATCCACTCTGAAAGCCTCTCCAATATAAAGTCCTTCGAGGAATATCAGGAACTGGAAGCTCTGAATCTTCAAACAATAGTTTTACTTCTTCTGGGAACATCCAGTTATTCTTCTTATACAAAGAGATATTTCTTTCAACACTGCTTGCGATTTGACGATGTATACTGACATAATCGAAGATAGATTTTGACAATACATTGATGCTATCAAGAAAGGCATTTACATTGTCCTTGTTCCCAGGGATGTTAACTGATATATAGCCTAGCTCAGTCACCGAAGTCTTCAACATGGTTTTTAGTAAGGGATATGCTGTTAGTTCGTCCTCCACGAATTGCCAATCAATTTCTTCACGTGGCGTAAAGAACACGATGATTGTATTGACACCCCATGCAGAGTAATCAAGAAGAGCTCTGTATCTTGTGGTGTGCCGTTCTGTCAGACGCTTGATAGATCTTGAAACAGTTCGTGGTGATAAATTAGTAGCTTTTGCAATTTGGGCGAACGATGAACGTGGTTGATCTACAAGAACTGATAGGGTGCTGAAATCTACTTGGTTAATGGGATTATCTTGAACCAGAAAGGCAAAGCTGCATGCTGATTTGATTGAATCTTTTGTAACTAGATTGAATTTTCTCAGGGTACGTAGATTGTCAATAACTCGATTTGTGAAGTATTTGTTGATTGGGATTCTTGTAGGATTTGTTGGAGATCTTGCAAACTCGGGATTTTTCTTAAGTAGTTCTACTGCATCCAGTGCTTTTTCATAAGATATAGTTCCTGAACTCAAGGCAAGATAGATTCTCATCGTGTCTAGATAGAATTGTGCAGATGGGTCTTCGACGGTCGGAAGAATATCATCGAATGGCGTCTGAATCAAGGCTAATAATCTCGATGATGATTCCAATTTCGTGCCATCCCTCATTCATTTCTCGGGTAGTGAATTTCATGCTCTTGGTCTTTTCTTCTTCATACGGGTTCTAACTGTCATTTTGTGAACAATGTTTTCAAGCCATCTTCTATTTCGGACTTGCTGTGCTATAAATGTACACATCTCTGAGGGAGCTCCAACAATAGTTGCCATAGCATTGGAGATGTGAACCAACTCTGTTTGTTGTGGTAAACCGAGTATCAGCACAATTGAATCTGAACCTGAAAGCACTCTGACCTTTGGCAAAGTAACTGCTTGTGATCGTAATAATTTGGTCACATCCGACTGTTCCGAAGCTTCAAGGGTTATCACAACCATCTTTGTTAATCCTATATTATCCAATGAGATATACGGTTGTGCAATACTTGTTCGAAATTTTGTGGTACGTCTTCGTAGAGTTCGTTCTGAGGGCTTATCAAGCCCTACGCGGCTTAAGATGTTTGATAAATCAGATGAAGTGCAGAAATAATTTGACTCAAGGGCTGCAGCTATTGTTATGTCCTGAAGCGAGGCTCTTTGAATCGGACCCTGTCGTCGGGATTGGCCTACTGGCAGTATATCTGCATACTTTTTTGCGGCATCAATTGATGCTTCGAATCTAAAATCGGTTTGAAATGCCCAACTTGTGCCATTGAAATATCCAAAATTGAAATGATTAGCAACGTTCAGTGTTAGATCATAAGTCACATCGAGAGTATATGGTTTCTTTCTAAAACGTTCCAATGTATCCAAGTAGGACCTGAAGTCATTTCCTTCAGGTACTAAAGCTTCAAAAAAAACCCTGTTGTCCATTTTGGAAGTTATTTGAGATTTTGCAATACTAATCGTATACTGGTTGTTATCAACCCATTTTGTAAATTTAGATAGAGATTCATTGTCTGTTCTCGTCGCCACCCAGCCATAGATAAGATAAAACCCAATTGATTTGTAATCTAGATTACTAAGAATCCTAAGTTTACATTCTTGTTCAAGTTTCTTCCATAGTTGATTTACAGCTGATCGAGTGACACTTAGTTCTCGTGCTAACTGAGATTGTCGGATAGAGGGATCAATTGATAATCGACCTAGAAGCTTTGTTACACCAGAACCTAGAGAGGTCATTCAAATACGCCGATAGTACATATAGCATCCAGATATATATCTTGTCCGAATGTTTAGATGCCTAACAGAGTTTTGACATGATTTCCTTTTGGAGTGTCTTTGTTCATATAATACATATTTAGAATCGATTCTGTTAAGGAATGACGGCGTTTCCACCATGTTTGTAAAAACGAACCCTATTATTATGCGCCAAACGTGAGAATCACTTACAAAACATTGGTAGTAGGATTCAAAAGGCGAAATCCGTGCAAAGGACTCAACTAGATAGCCAGTTGGTTATCCAATTAATCTAGTTAGTTCCGTGCCGCCAGTGTGAAAGTACCAGAGAAACAGCTATATTGGAGGTGAAAGGGATTAACGTAGACCGTGTAAGAGCAATATACGAAAGTATGACTCACAATCGTGCTGCTCTAGAATTATTATCAATCGGCATCGCAAACGGTATCTCGTCTGTAGTACAACCACCCTGCGAAGATCCAGAACCATTCTAGCCGATTGCATATTTGCAATTGCTAGAGGACTCGCTAGTGGTTTTACCTGCAGGAGCACCTCTTAGCTGTGAATCATCAGGTACTGGAATTATTTGTAGGAAACTACAGAGGAGAGAGAAAATAATGTTCCAAAGCCCATTTCCAGATGATGAAGAACCATTCTAAGAGAGAATCCCGCGGTGAAAGCCGCAGAACAAAAAAGGATATGAAACATAATGATACGAAGCGGATTAGAAACAACATTTGCGAACGTAATCGGTCCTGAAACAGGACGCGAGGTGGACCCGTTCACTGATTCAGAGATCATAAGACTTGTCGCTCTAAATTTAGAGCTGGCGGTACGAAATCTTGTAGGATCGGCGAAACCACCAGAGTGCATTGTTCTTACCGCAGATATATGCACACACCGACTAGTCGCCATGCCAACCTCGGATGGTGATGTAAGTGTGCTTGTATTTGAAGCGTAATCAACAATGTCATAGGAAAAATAGGATGAATCTCGGGGCATTAGGCTTCCGAGATTATCGTCCTGAACAAAACAGAAAGGAGTCTATATACTATCATCTGAACGTACATTAGCGGAGAGATAATTTCTCTTACTAAATATGCGTTTTGGGATGTATTGTGACTAAGCTGCTCCAAGACGAAAAGACGAATGCAAGCGACACCGATTATGAACAAAAACAGAAATTCATTCAAGTGCAATGTAAATCGGAAATAGTAGATGAGGGAGAAACCACGACCCCAGAACAAGGCTTGAGAGCATCTCTGCAAACTATTTTTGCGAATAAGAATTATGCAACGTTCCTAGCAACTGCTTGGGTATTCAGCAGTTTCAACTATTTAGGATCTTATTTCAATCTCTATCTAAGAGCAATAGGCTGGGAAGTTATCATCATTGGCGGAGTGCTTTCGGTTGTTGCGGTATGTAGTAGTATTTTCAGATTAGCAGGCGGATACCTTGGAGATATAGTGGATAGAAAGAAGATTGCAGTAAGTGCATTTCTAGTTCTATCAATTTATTACATCTGCATTAGTGTCTTCTTAGATTTCTGGCTCATTGTTATTACCTTGCTCATTTATTCTTTACATACTCTGTTCCGAAGTGGTTCCTCTGCTTACATTATGGAGAACGTGCCTAGAGAACATGGCGGCTTCGCTCTTTCATTATTTACTGCTGGAAGGGGATTAAGTATCATTTCACTGATTGCCTTCGGAATTCTTTGGCCTATGATAGGCTTTCCAGAAACTTTCCGGTTATTGTACTTCATCGCAGGTCTTTTCTTGATTCTATCATCAGCTGCCAGAGCATATTTCTTAGAACCCAGTGCACGAAAACAGGAACCAACACAGAGGCCTCTATTCCGAGAGTTTTACTTTCAAAACCGCAAAGCGATTGGGCTATTGCTCACCGCTATCCCTGGATTGATTACGGTTGTAGTACTTGACACAATAAGTGATTCACTCTTCAAAACGGTCGCACTCATCTATGCAAACGAGGTTCTTGCTATAGACCTTGGAGGCATTAACCTGATACTTGTGTTTCAACTCTTAATATCTATACCACTCTTACTTAAGATGGGGAGAGTTTCAGATCGAAAAGGTGTCAAACGAGCAGCGATTTTAGTTTATAGTGTAATGCCCATCAGTGCCGGACTCCTTTACATCGCACCAGTTGTTCCAGTACTAGCACCTCTCGAATTTATCAACGCGGCAAATTCACTATTTCCAAGTCTAGGAGTTATTTTCACCACACCATTTGTGGCGATTGTAATGAAATACGTGAATGATTCTCTCTGGGCGGCATTGACTCTGATTCTGATTCGTAAGAAACTTCCCCAGACAGATACAGCAAAGATACTATCCATATTTTGGGTTATTGTTTATGTATTATCATCAATAGGGCCTGTGATTGCTGGAGCGATCTATACATTTCTGATCCCATCTCTTGTATTTCTTGTTGTACTTGTTATGAATCTGCTAATCCTAGTAGCAATCGCAAAAGGACCATTTGGAAATGATAGTAAGCCAACTACAGAAGATATTGATATTCAAGAGTATGATTAAATGCGGTGTGCACATTATTGCAAATTAAGGAGTCGACCACACTAATGGGTGATATGAAGAAGAACGCGCATAAAATTCTGAAATTGTTAGGTAAGGCATACCTAGATGCACCAACCACGTACCTAAATCATGGTAATGCATTTGAGATGCTAATATCCACATTACTCTCAGCCCATACAACTGATGCATCCGTAAACAAGGTGGCTCCTACTCTCTTCAAAAAATACCCTACTCCACAGGATATGGCCAACGCGGAAATTGACGATTTGATTCAGATTATCAGAAGTGTAGGAACTTACAATAGAAAATCAGGATATATCAAGGAAACATCAAAGATTCTTGTGGAAAAATATGAAGGAGTGATTCCAAAGACCATAGAGGAACTCAAGATACTTCCTGGAGTGAGTAGAAAAACTTCCAATGTTGTCCTCTCTGTTGTGTTCGGTATTAACGAAGGGGTTGTAGTGGATACACATATTGGGCGCGTGACTCAAAGGCTTGGTTTAACCAAAGAAAAGAAACCCGAAAAGATTGAGAGAGATTTAATGGAGCTCCTATTGCAGAAAGATTGGTATGAGTATGCACGTTTAGTCGGCGCTCATGGAAGACGAACATGCAATGCTAAGAAGCCAAAATGCCCTGACTGTGTTCTAAACCATCTCTGCCCATCTGCTGTCTTGTAGGGACAAATCATCAAAAGAGCTTAAAAGGAGCACAATCTGCACGACCTTGATTCCTATGAGGATTGGCATGGTCAGCAAGTTTCATGCAGCGGATGGTCTCTGTATTCGAGCGAATACTGTTCTCAAGGGATTGCTTGAAAGAGGCCACGAAGTTCATGCATTTACTCAGTCAAGTGAAGTAGAAGGACTTCCAGAAGAAAGAATACACAGATTTCGTGCAGTACAGCTTAATCCTCATTTCTCGATAGATTCCATTAGCTCAGTCCGTATGATTGCCAAACAGTGTCAGCGATACAAGATTGATGTCTTACATGTTCAAATGAATTCTGGAAGTACTGAGTTTGTCCTCCCTTTCTTCAAGAAATCATTACCACCTTTAGCCCTCACCTATCATCTTGCGTATGCACAAGGGAGTTCAATATACACAACAATCTTTGGAATAGCTTGGAAAGCATCCCTCTTTGCAGCAAAGAGATATGATGAAGTAATCCTCGTAGATCCATCTCAGAAACCTTACTTTGTTAGATATGGGATTCCGGAAGAGCGAATCTCACTTGTTAGAAATGGGATTGAAGTGAATCATTTCCAACCACCTTCAAAGAAGCAAGATGATGACATCGTAGATTTTGTTTTTGTTGGCAGGCTTAGTTATGACAAAGGCGTACATTTGCTTCTTCGAGCATTCGGCGATTACCATCTTGAAAATCCTGCCTCTCGGCTAACTCTAATTGGTGATGGAATGCTCAAATCACAGATTAGTAGAACTGTCGATGATGACTCAATAAGATGGCTCGGTACACTTCCCCATCACAGAGTTCCAGAAATTCTCCGACAGATGGATGCGTTTGTCATACCCCAGAATATCGGTGGACTCGGACTCAGTGTGATGGAAGC
>DAOWDY010000139.1 GCA_030638785.1 Candidatus Thorarchaeota archaeon | reverse complement strand
GTCTGAAACCTCGTAATGTAGTTCGCGAGAATATGATCAAGTTCTGGATGTCCAGAGAGAATATCGACGAACCCACAGCAACTGAGAAGACTGATGACTATATGTCAAAGATGCCTGCTTGGAAGTAACTAATTCAGAGGGGAGGAATTAACCATCTCTCAATTCCTTTTTTCAAACCAAACTATAATGGGCTCATTTGAACAGTTGTTTATTCTATTGCGACAGCTATTGGTGTAAGTGCCGTTGTTAGAATGATATAGGTAATATTGTTGAATGTTACATGAACTCGAAGATAAAGTTGATTACCTGCTAGATTTGAGTAAACTACAGGCATATCTCTATCCTCTTCATATGCAAGATTTCTACTCTCGTTTGTTGGTATGGTCTGATATTCTGTGGGCTCAAGACCAAAAGTATAGAGGAGTGTCGAGTTTTCAAAGAACACTGATGCTTTTGTCGCATTGAAATTCGTTATCGGAGTATCTGCATTATTTGTTATATTGATCTCTAGATGGAATTGGAATGTATTGTATCCTGAATGGGGCATAAACATGAAGAACTGAACTTCTGCTCTCAGGATTACATTGTCGATATAGTGAGTATCTGGATAAATCGGTGATTCTGAAGGTGGAAGCGGATCTAACTCTGGCAATATCCTTCGTTCTGGTGGTGGAGTTGGAGTGAACACATTCCAAAAACCAATACCAACTACAAGAACACACACCCCAATTGCAACAAGTGCAAGTACACGATTCCTAGTCATGTTTTTTCAATTTAAAATCAGTCCCGAACTCACAAATACTTTCGGAAGGTACAACTTTCGTTTTCGAAACAAAGGGCACCATAGAAGCTCGTTATCATTCAACTATAAGGTAATCCTTAAGAAGGGGTATAGATGGGTTCCGTTTCAATTCACGTTGGACTAGGCATGTTTTCTTCATGATAATGAACAGCAATGCGTTGTCTAGACCAAAGATGGTGAAATAACACATGCAATTACTCGAGACATTTACCATAATGCAGCCTATTGAGCAAGCAATGATCGGATTGGTCATTCTTGCGTCATTGATCAGTCTCGTGTACGCCTGGTGGCTCAGAAAAGGAGTTCTTAAACTCCCAAAGGGTACTGAGCAGATGCAGACGGTGTGGAACGGTATTCGAGAAGGCGCCCTGTCATATTTGGACAGGCAGTTGAAATCAATTCTTCCGATTCTTGTAGTCCTTTCAGTTCTCCTATTCTTCACTGTTTACATAACTCACCCAGAACGCGGTACGCTGGAGCTCTTCGGAAGTTCACCCGAAGAAATTGCATCAGCCCAACTATTAGTTGGTATCGGTCGTTCTATCGCATTCATTCTGGGTGCAGGCTTCTCCTTGATAGTTGGACAATTGGGAATGCGAATCGCAGTTGAATCCAATATCCGAGTGGCTCAGGCAACACGCGAAGGCGAAAACAGATACAATCGTGCTCTAACAATTTCCTACCGTGGTGGCACCTTTACAGGAATGCTTACTGATGGACTTGGATTGTTAGGTGGAACGATGATCTTCATGATTTACGGGATTGCTTCCCCAGATGCTTTGCTAGGATTTGGTCTTGGTGGTACACTACTTGCTCTATTCATGAGAGTTGGTGGAGGTATTTACACAAAGGCCGCTGACGTTGGTGCTGATCTGGTGGGTAAGATTGAGCAAGGATTACCAGAAGATGATCCGCGAAATGCTGCTGTTATTGCTGACTTAGTTGGTGACAACGTAGGCGATTGCGCAGGTATGGCGGCAGACATCTTTGAATCATATGAGGTTACAATTGTTTCCGCATTAATCCTGGCTATTGTTCTCTACTTGGACAATCCATTACTGCTAATGTTCCCATTTGCAGTGATAGTGTTCCCACTATTCATCAGAGCAATTGGAGTGATTTCCAGTATCATCGGAACATTTATGGTTCCAGTCTGGCCAAGGCTTCTCAAGAAATCAAAAGTTTATGCTGAGAAGGCGATGTTCCTCTCATACGAGGCATCAAGTGCATTCACCATCATCCTATCTTTGATTCTGTCATGGTTCTATGTTGGGGACTTGCGATTCGGAATTCTCATTGCTGTGGGTGTATTGCTGGCAGTTTCCTTCAACCCGATTACTAGCTACTTTACATCACTCAAGAAACCCCCTGTTCAAGAGATTGTAAAATCAGCGGATACAGGTCATGCAACATTTATTCTATCAGGTCTTGTGGCTGGATACGAATCAACAGTTGCTGCTTTGATTGCGATTGTAACAGCTTTTGGAATTGCTACAGCCTTGTTCATGCCAGCTGTTGCAGCATTCTTTATTCCAGCAATCGCCTTTAACCCAGAAACCATGGAAGGTGTACTGTGGGTTCTCTATGGCATTGCATTGATTGGTATCGGTATGCTTTCCCACACTGGGAACAATGTGGCTATGGACGCTTTCGGACCAATTAGCGATAATGCTGCAGGTATCGGTGAACTCTCACCCGGTGACTTTGATGAAGAAGCAATGAAGACCATGGCTGAACTTGATGCTGTTGGAAACACAACAAAAGCTATTACTAAAGGAGTAGCTATTGCCTCAGCAGTAATCGCAGCTGTAGCCCTATTTGATGCATTCATCGTTGTTGCAGGACTTGACCACCTGATGCTAGACAACCCATTGGTCTTTTCCGGACTACTTTTAGGTGCAGCCCTTCCATGGCTGTTCTCAGCCCTTAACATCAAGGCTGTAACGCGTGCAGCTGGTGAAATGGTACAAGAAGTTCGTCGGCAGTTCAAGATTCCTGGAATCCTTGAAGGTACCAAGAAACCTGATTACGACCGTGCTGTTGGTATTTCAACAACCGCAGCTCAGAAGGAGCTCATTTCATTGGCAGCTCTTACAGTAACCATCCCCATCATGGTTGGTATTCTGTTAGGTATCCAAGCTCTGGGCGGTTTCCTCGGTGGAATAATCGTATCAGGTCAACTACTAGCTGTCTTCATGTCGAACACAGGTGGTGCATGGGATAACGCAAAGAAGGCAATTGAGGACGAACCTTCAGATCCAGCAAACAACACTGGAAAGGGTTCTGAGAGACACAAGTGTGGTGTTGTTGGTGATACCATTGGTGACCCACTCAAAGACACCGCAGGTCCAGCACTCAATCCGATGATTAAGGTCGTCAACCTACTCGCCCTTATCTTGGCACCTTTGCTGGTATCCTTCACTTTTGGTACTTCGTTCGAGATTGATATGGTCCTTGTGGCCGTACTCTTCGTTCTGTTCCTCATCACCGTATGGGCGATCAAGAAGAGCACCAAGCCAGCAGAATTCACTGCTCCTCCGGAGATTCCCGCAGAAGCTATAAACTAAGAAAAGTTGGTGGCATTTCGCCACCCTTTTCCTTTCTTTTTTCACAGATTTCCAGTCAAAGGATTAATTAGCATATGAAAGATATTGTTGCGAGAATCTCAAGCTTACTTTGAGAAGGAGAGGTATAGTGCCCGCTCTAGTAGATAGAGTTGTGGTGTTCGCGTTTTTTTTTATTATCCGGCTTAGTCAGTATCATGTTGATCCTTTTCTTAAGTTGTAAGCAACTATTTTCCTGGCGCAACCCAGTATGATTTCTAAGAACTGGTTTTCCGGAAGAAATACCACCTGATAATTACAAATGCAATCACGGTTACTGAAACAGCTGTTACAATGTATGATAGAGATGGGTCGAACAGGTAATCAAAGAAGACATTGGATCCGCTCTCATTGGTGGTACTTAGTGGAGTAGTTTCTGGCACTTCAGGTCTGAAGAGGTAGTATGGATTTGCCTGCAACGAAATGTATTCCCCTAACACATGTTCCTGAATCTGATAGGGTCCAGAGTACACAAGACTCCCATTAAATACAGATTCATCCCAGTCATCCCAATCTTCAGAACCAATTCCTTCGAGCATGTTTCTTCGAATAATGGGTTTGTAGGCAATAGAATGAAGGTGCCAATATGACTCTGTATTGAATTCCACAGCAAGAGTGCTAGGTGTACGCGAATACGCCGCAGTCATATTTGCTAATTCGTCGTAATATCCGAATACCTCCAAATCTCGATATTTGTTTAGAGCATAAGCCACGTCATCTGCAGTAATTTGTGAACCATCCGACCACGTCAAGCCATCGCGAATATCGAACACAAATCGAGTATGACCATCAGGTATGTATTGATTGTCTTCATGTGTTTCAACTGTGAATGACTCTACCATCCATGGAATATCCTCGCCATTTGGCCCGATCTTAAATAAAGAATCAAACAGATTATCTAAGACATTTCTTGTGTATACTGAATGGCTAATCAGAGGATTATATGTGTCGAGATCTAATGCGTTGCTCCATCGCAATGTTCCTCCAAATGGACCGCCCTCTTCTTGTTTCAACTGAACTTTGAAGTTGGTCCACCATCCTGGAACCCCTTTTGATACATCATTCACGAACTCTGTGAATCTGTCTGTTCTGTATGCTGAGAGTAAGAGATTTTCGTAACACACAATAATCGGACACTCATAGACCAAGATTTCCTGCATTCTTTCTGCAGCATTTTGAACCTCATCATAGTCTATAGAATGAAGAAGAATGTCGGCGTAGAAGTCGTAGGTATCGTTGCGGAAGTTAGCGAAATTGTAGTATGGGATAGTTGAATATTCAGAATGAAACTCTCTCCCTAACCAATCAACATCAAAACTACTGAAGGAACTTCCTAAGAATATGATGTCATAATCCCAATGAAAGTACAGACTATTCCATATTCCTGCGCAATGCCAACATACCGGTTCATGGATATCGATGTCAATGTGCAGTGATTCAATTGCTTTGATCAGCTCAGTTGTGATTTCTATTGCAATATACGAGGAATCTGGCCATTGAATAGTTATGTTGAAGGCTCTGCCATTTGGTGCATCTCTGAATCCAGAGGTCTGATTGATTGTAAACCCTGCGTCATCAAGAAGAGAATTAGCTCTTGCAATTTCTGGTTCATAGTAGGTAAAATCAAGAAATCCTTCAACGGAAACCGGATTGATTTGAGGAATGGGACTATCTTGGGGAACTGATAGTCCATCCCAGATTTCATCGGAGATGTGCTCCTTGTCTAGAGCGAATGCAATAGCTCGTCTTAAGGCGGTATAGTTGAGAGGAAACTTCTGGGTATTTATTGTAAGATATCCATAACCGTTCCTTAGAGTATTGTCAACCTCAATGTTCGCAGCTTCTTGAAGAGTAACAAGAAAAGATGGGTCTATCGTGTTCCCAATTAAATCGATTTCGTTATCTTGAAGTGCAATAACTTGTTGATCATCCTGAGTAATTATATGATATTGAACTTCATCCAAGAAAGGACCCGACATCAGCGGGGATAAAAATTGGTGATTTGCCTGTCCCGGTAGGGGTCCAATCGAAAGAAGAGATATGCTGATTACACAAACGATGGCGTAGCATATTCTTGAATTCCTCCTCAAACAAATCGAACTCCGTACATTCTATACTTTCTCTAGGAGTCTAATGAACGTAATGTTTCTTCTGTTGTGATTCCTCACACAATGGGCATCTGTCATCAAACTAGCTGACTAATACAATGAGGAGTTCTCGATTACTCATCCAGAGCGATTCTTCTATTGGGATAGTCTAATACCAGTTCATAGTTCCTTAGAAACGAAAGACCAAGAATTCCATTGGGTAGATCATTACGTCTTGCAGAAACTGCTGAAAGGTCAAGCACAAGAATATCTTGCTGAACCTGTTTTGCATCTCCAACCTTGATTTCATCAAGGGTGGCTGTATATGCCTGGGTTGTTCCATTCAACCCCTTGACTAAGGGGCCTGATTCGCTAAGTGTTAATCCTAGTGTTTTAGCTGCGGGTGGAGTGAGAATAGTGG
>DAOWDY010000263.1 GCA_030638785.1 Candidatus Thorarchaeota archaeon | reverse complement strand
CAATAACTCGCATCATCATTGATCCAAATTGAAATGATTCAGTAAAATGCACACTACTAAAGAAGTGTCTGACTGGTGCATCTATTTCAGCATACCAAGATATCTTCTTGGTATTCACTGCATGGTTTCTTACCTGTTCAACTATTGATGGAAACACCTCATCATGGGTATATCGTGTAAGTCCCACATTCAGTTCAATACCTGGTTTTGCATCTGAGAAACTAAACCAAACAGTACCTACTGGTTCGTCATCTTTCTCGAATAGGTGGAAATGCCCCTTTTTAACCATCTCTTCAATTGTGTCTCTAAACATGAAGAATCTTGACCCATATCTTGCCATCGATCTCTCGACTTGCTGAACTTTATCTGCATCTTCTTTGCTCTCTGCTTCTCGACATACTATCTTGTCTGAAGTTTTCCCAACCCGTAGATGTTCTTGTTTGAAGACATGTTTAGCTCGTTTCTCTGCAATAGCATACCCAAACTTTTCATAAAACGGACGATAAAATGGGTCCAAGATTGATAGAACACAGCCTTCCTCCTTCATTCTAGGCAGGGCTTTGTCAAATAGACCTCTAACGAGTCCAGCCCTTCTATAACTAGGTTCTGTAGCCACAGCCCATACACCTGCAAACCTTACTGGTTTTCCTCGGATCATGTTATTTTCAGATGCAAAGAAACTTAGATTTGCAACAACTTTCTTACCATCAACTGCGATATATGCCCAATCATCCTTTTCAGGTCGGTTCCATTTCTTTACCCAATCCTCTTTCAGAACGTGGTCAAGGGTTTGTATTACATCAAAGGCTTTCCAGAGAACCCTTATTGTCGATTCTCGGTCTTCCTCTTTTGCTTCCCTGATTTCTGGCATACCTTTCGCTTCATCAGATTGATTGATGATTCTTTCGTATTAAGCCAATTCCAGTTTGGACTTTGATTGATTTCCTATAGGTTCATGGAGCAATAGCAAAATCAGTTATTTAATTAAATAATTGTAATAAGATATATGCACTATACGTATACTTTATATACATATCGTATATACATTATACAAGCAACAAATAAGGTCGAACAAAATGATAGTTTCACTAATGCTTCAAACTGCCCTTGGAATACGTGCAATAGCACTGCATGAACGGAAAAACCGAGCCAGAAAAATGAGGTCATTTATTTTGGGAAACAGCAGAATGATATCATATCAGTACCAACATCTTGTCTATACCCTGTTAACATCTTTCTTGGGTTCCCAAGCGACAAATCAAATACTCGAGAAACATCTACTGAAAGGAGGGCAATAGTATGCCTGAGCGAAAGCGACTCACAAATGACAAAAGAGAATTGGAGTATAGATTTGACGTTGACAAGACCCGGCTGACTATACACTTCAACTGACCTGAATTTCAGGTGATACTAATGGGGCCAGAAGATCAAGAAAGAACGGCTGATATCAACGAGCCACAATCTCTAGAGGCACTTGCCAAGATCCTAACTATTCTTGGTAATGAAACACGCCTCAAGGTGATTGCAGCCTTACAGGATGGAAAGATGTTCATTCAAGAATTGTCTCAATCCTTAGGTGTTTCTTATCCACTTCTACACCTTCATCTGAAGAATTTAGAATCTAATGGAATTGTGAAGTCAGAATATAGCGTAGGGACCGATAAAACTAGACGATATGTGAAACGATATTTCGAACTTGTAGATTTTAGAATCGAGGTTTCACCTGAATTGGTTGCTAATATTGCCAATAAAGAATTGAAGGACAAAAAACGGAAAAAGTGAAAAAAATGCCACTGAAGCTTGAAAACAAAATGATAGGGCTCATAGCTCTTGTGATGATTAGTATGGGATTTGCATTTCCTGGACTGTTAATCTACCTGAACGTTTTCCACGCGCTCGATATATGGTTTGTAGGTTTCTTCACCCTGATGTCATTAGGAGCAGCTTTTGGACTTCCTGCTTTACTTGTAGAAAACGTGCAGAAAGGAGATAATTCAGAAGATCGAAGCAGAGAGATCGAACGGTTTCGAGAATCGCAGATCGACCTTCTCAAAGATCTTGATGAAATGATTCCATATTTGCGTGAGATTGAGAGACTTTTGAAAGCGGAGGAATAAAAATGAGTAACACCAATTACGAATCGCTAAGTGATAGAGAATTAGTGAAAGAAGTCACTGAAAAAATGGGACTCGTCAAGATGATGATTCGCGAGATTAAAAGGTCACTTCAAACTATAGAAGGATCTTGAGCTCGTAGATAGATATTTTGTATTTTGTCCTTCATTACGGCATAATAAAGAAGGGGGGCGAAGAAGCTCCCCATTATTAGTACTGGGCTGAGTTTCTCGATTAGTTAAGTTGAAGTAGAATCAAGATTCTCATACATTATGCACGTTCTTATCTTAAATGGCAGTCCGAGCAAGAATAGAGGCGCAACCTATGGCGTCCTCGAACATTTTATTCAGGGATTAAATGATGGTGGCGCTGAAGTCGAGCTAGTCAATGTAGCATCTCTCAATGTAAGTCCCTGTAGAGGTTGCTTTACCTGTTGGACTACTACACCTGGGAAATGTGTTCAACGAGATGATATGGATGACCTAATTGACAAGATGGATCAGACCGATATCGTTGTCCTTGCAACTCCTGTTTATGTTGATGGAATGACAAGCCAGCTGAAAATAATAATCGATAGAGCCATTCCTCTTAGTAATGGGAAAGTAGAGTTAGTTGAAGGGCATTGTAGACATCCAAGCAGAAGTGGGAGGAAGGATGGGAAAATAGCATTGGTTTCAGTTTGTGGTTTCGCTGAACTAGATAACTTCGATGCTCTTATTACTCACGTCAAGGCTATTTCAAAGAACGAACATCGAAACTATATTGGTGCTATTCTTAGACCCTATGCTTGGGCATTTCAGGAAGCTGATCGTATTGGTGTGAAGATAGATGATATAATTCAAGCTCTAGTAGATGCTGGGAAGCAACTTGCTACAACTGGAGAATTCAAAGAGGAAACTCTCGAAACAATCTCTCGAGAAGTCATTCCACCTGAGATGGTTGCGAAGATAATTAGTATGCAATTTCAATGAGCAATTAGCTTCTGTATATCTCAGTTTCGAGAATGGAAGTCCATATTTCCGTCTGATTTCCACTTTGAGAGAGCGTGTAAGAATACTTTGAAACTCCATCAATTAACTCTGCAAGCGGAATCTCCTCGCTTCTTTTTAGAGGAGGGGCATGCCATGTTGAAATGGGTGCCCAAGGATCTTGTTTTAGTTCACTCTTCAGTTGTTTTTCAGGAATTTCAGACTTGGACATGAAATCAATAATCTTGAAGTTTGATTTTACACGTCCAAAAAGAACCATAGGCAGTTTCTTCTTCCCTCCTACACCATCTGGTACGAATGAACGATACGCGTACAATTTTCCTTTGAGGGATTGACCTCCAATATCTTCAGATGACACCTGTATGATTTTCCCCTCTCTCAATTCGCCTAAAATTGGAGAAGGAGAAGTATGTTTCAATATCTCTTGAAAATCCTTCTTTGGTATCCAAGCGCTCTTCCATTGTAAGAATAGATCCTTTCCTGTGGGAACAGAGGATTGTAGCGCTATCTCCTCCCTAGCTTTCCCTTTTGGTTCCAAAAACAATTTTATCTTCATGCACTCCAGCGTTCCTTGAGTGAAACTCCTGCATCCAACTCATCCTGTAGAAAGATAAGGATTATTGAAATATTGCTCAACAGGGTTTTCAAGAAATATTAGAACGCTAGCCTTATGTGATGAGGCTAAACTATCTCTATGGGGCATTTTTAGAAGATAGGAGGTCTTGTGACTGAGTCTTGAACGTGACAAAATGTTCAAAATCGTTCTAATCGGAGATGGGGCAGTGGGTAAGACAAGTCTACGCCGCAACTACCTTGGAGAAGGATTCAAGACGAGTCACCTAGCTACCTTGGGAGTTGATTTTGCCCAGAAGTATCTCCAGTATCGTGGAGTCACCGTGCGGTTGGTCATCTGGGATCTCGCAGGACAACCATCTTTTGAGAGTGTCCGTAAGCATTACTATCTGGGCAGTTCGGGAATACTCCTTGTCTATTCTGTCATCGATCGGAAATCGTTTGACAATGCGTCCAAATGGATGGTAGAGGCCTTCAAGTATATGGGGGAACTCCCACCAACAACCATCATAGCGAATAAAGTAGACTTACGTGATGAGTATCAATCTGAAGATGTTGTGTCTACTAAAGATGGAAAAGAGTTCACTGACCATTTCAAGGACAAGATGGAGGTCCCATCTATCTTCATTGAAACTTCAGCAAAGACTGGTCAGAATGTATTGAATGCTTTTGATACACTAATCGAAATGATGTTAGAATATCGTACACATAGGTGACCGACAATACATCTCTGAACTTTGAATTAGTGAGAATTATCCACATTATTCGATATTATAGTCGGAAAAACGACAAGATATCCAAGCAGGATTTTATTATATACGAGTTACCCCATTGAGGTTTCAACATGTAATTGTGGGTTGCATGATTCTTTGAATCTGTTTGGTGTTTGACTAAATGAGTTTGACTCCTACACGCGGAAGGCAATTTAAAACAGTCCTAATAGGTGACACCGCAGTAGGTAAGACAAGTATTCGAAGAAATTACATGGGGAAGAGCTTTTCTTCAAGCCACATCGCGACTCTTGGAGTTGATTTCGCTCAGAAAGATATGATATTCGGAGAAACCTCTGTGCGGCTCGCAATATGGGACCTTGCTGGTCAACATTCATTTGAATCAGTAAGGCAGCACTACTATCAAGGTTGCCATGCAATAATCTTCGTATACTCAGTGATGGATAGCACATCTTTTGTGAATTCATCCCGATGGTTTGTTGAAGTAAATAAGTACATCCGCCCATTACCTCCAGTTGCATTTATTGCTAACAAGATTGATCTGCGTCCTTCAGAAGCCTCTGAGGAAACGGTGACTACAGAAGAAGGAAGATCGTTTTCGGAGCGGTTTGCTACCAAGTTGGGAGTACCAGTGATTTTCAAAGAAACCTCTGCTCTGACGGGTGAAAATATTGAGGAGGTCTTTGAAGAACTTGTAGAAATGATGTTAATCGCAAACCCTGCTAAAGTTTCGGCTACGAAGAAGAATTCTTTCTAGTTATAATTCTAGTAATAGTAGCGCTGAATATGTAAATCACGATTTTTCTGGTGTTCAACACCAATCCATGAAGCGGGCATAGGCGTCCTTGCGAATTTATACATTAAGTCAGCAAATATCCAAGAACCATTCTGCGGTTGGAACAACCAAGATTGTTCAAGATCATGTTCACCTGGAGCTGGCTTCCATATGTAGGGAATTGTTTTCACAGTACGTCCTCTCTGAAGGGAATATGACGCATGGATGATCGAGTTTGTTATCTGCCATTGGTTAGCAAAACACCTGATGTTCTCCCATTCAATTTTATCAACTAGAACATTGGATAAGAAACGACCTTTCTTCTTTCCTTGTATCCAAATGTAACCCTCATTTCCCGCAGCAAACAGAATGCCGTTTTCGGAATCTCTTCCATCCTTTAGAGATTCCTCAAGAAGAAATGGATTAGCACCAAGAAACATCAACGCTTCAGGTTGCAACTCATTGTGAATCGGTTTATCTTGTAAAACTGAGTTCAAGTCAAGTATCGCATTTCGAGTCAGGAAATCAGGCATTTTGTCAAGATATGTATAATCTCGCTTAGGTGGGAATTCGTACGTTGATGGAATTGGTTTCTTCATTTCATCAATGATATCGGAGGCACTTTCTATCGTCAAATGGAATACTTTCTTAACATCTTTCTTGTCTTCTCCCTTCTCGCTTTTTGGAGCCTTTATGACGAATGCTTTAGTTTCATACGATGCGTCGTTTTCCTTTGTTTGGGATATCTTACATCCATAGATGTCCAGAGGTATTGCGCTCACACTGACTCGTCCTTCTTTTCCAAGGTCAATTCCTAAAAGACAGTCATATGGAATCACCATCTCTACATTGAAGGAAGGCTCTTTCTCTGATCTGAGAAGGACAGCCCGACGATCAGTTAGAACAAGAAATCCTCTCTCGATTTGACAGACAAATTCAATGTTCTCATTTGGTAAAAGACATTTCTGGGCAATTTCGAATTTCTGGAATCCTAATGGTCCAAGGTCATCGATATTGAATCCCATTTTCAACCCTCACTATTATTTCGGTAGCTTTCCTTTCAATACTTTGAATGGATTTTCCTTTGACTTGGTACATGCTTCAGGATTTGCTTTCTGCAGCTTCTCCTTGAACACCCCTTCTGGAATTTTGATACATCCGTCTTTTTCAAGTTCAATAAATTCAGTCCAAGGAGCTACCTGTAGACTCTCAGCTAGTTTGAACAAATTATCCTGTTTTTCTTGCAGATGATTAACAGCCGAATCGATGTCCACTGTACAATCATTACACATATAGAAGAATCCAGGAAGTTTGACAAGAACCTGTGTCTGTTTCTCCTCATGAAATTTACCAACAATTGCATACAATGGCTCTAAGTCTTGTTCCACGTCAGTTCCACAGCATAGACATGCCTTTGGCCATCTAAGAGCAACGACATCCTCTCGATTCTTTTTTGTTCCGAACTTGTACAAAGTCAGTTCCTTCTTTGCTCTGATAGGCAAACCTACAAATATTCAATTTGGTATGAATGCAAAAAGGATATGGCTATGTAGTAATGATAAGATAATCTGAGTTGAGGTTATTTCTGTGGTGGAGAATATTCGAATATACAACTTCTGTCCTTGTTACAAGGATTTTGAGGGTGAGCTGATATGTTTGAATGATGATAATCTCATTGATATTGACAGAGGGATGATAGGGTTAGAAATTCTAGGTCGGGATGCAACTCTTGATGGTGTTAAGCGATTTGAAGTTGGAGATGGAACCACTTGTTTCACTTCCATCTATACTCATGAAGACTGCGTCTATTGTGTTTCTCAAGGGTGGAAGATTCGAATCCACAATGAAGATATCACCGAGGATATGTTGAATCAGTCAATAAAATTGTATACTCTCGGAGATATTGAACCCACCATTGACTGTGCTTCATGTGTATACGGAATACTTTTAGCTCTGGTCTTAGTTCAAGATCAAGCATCGATCAAGAGATATCTAGACGAATTCTCTTTGAAGGTAGCGATTAAACTGGCTGAGATTGAACAAGTTCCCACAGAGGTTAATGGTGATTACTTCAAAACAGTGCAGACATTCTTAGTTTCTTTACTGGATGATCAGTACTATTGGCAAGACGTCCATGATAAGTATTCATCTAGTAGAGCGGATGAGCAGATGAGTACGATTGCGAAGATGATGACTCAGCTGGACAGAAACCAGTTCCAATTCTACAGTCAAGTGCTGAACATCAAGGGCGTGGATAACGCAAGGCTACTCATGAAGATGTTATCTCATATCCTTCGAATCTCCAAGGGAATATACGATCTAAATAATGAGATTCATTCAATGATTGTTTCAAAGACATGGGATGAATATTCTGAAGATAAAATTCTTACTGACAAAATAAAACACTATCTGCAAAAGAGCAGAACATTGGATCACTTCTTTGGGAATATCCTAGACATCGTAAAAACTGCCAGATAGGTCTTGATTCCTGCACCCACATAAAAACGAGAAGTAGGGGTGTTTAAACCCCTACACTGAATTTAGAGTATTTCTTCAAACATCTTGAGGAATACTTCAAACTGGTCAATGCCCTTTTGCCAGAAGTCTTCCTTTGTAATGTCAAAACCAATCTCTGAAGCCAACTCACGTGGGCTCTTGCTTGAACCGGCAGAAAGGAGATTTCTCAACTTAGGAACAAAGTCTTTGCCTTGCTCCTTATACAGTCTGTACATTGCGAAAACAAACAGCTGGGCATAGACGTAAGGATAGTTGTAGTACCTGTAGTTGGGTATGAAGAAGTGGAGCTTCATGGTCCACCACCACTTATCCTCAGGTATCCACTCTACAGCATCACCAAAGATCTTGTCACGTGCCTTAAGCCACATCTGTGAGATGCTTTCTCCATCAATCAGCTTGTTCTTCTCAATGGCGTCATAGATAGCGGTTTCGAAAAATGTACGCGCTGACACTTGGAATCCCGCCCCTGTGAAATTATCAAGCACATAGGCTAGAATCTCTTGCTTCTCTTCTTTCGTATCAATGGTAGAGAGGAGCTTCTCAGTGAGCAGTAGTTCACCGAAGATGGAACCGGTCTCAGCAACACAGCTTCCAATCTCATAGTTGGATGGCTTCTGTGCTCGAGTACCAAGGTATGCGTGCATCGCATGACCAAGTTCGTGAGCTGAGGTGTAGATATCTCCCATGATGCCATTGTAGCTTTGAAGGATGTAAGCGCTTTTTCCTCCAAACCAAGTTGCACAGAATGCACCTGACCTTTTACCCTTTCGAACCTCTGCATCTAGATGACGTTTCTCGTACATTTCATCCATCCAGACTCCGATTTCAGGGTCAAAGTTAGTATAAGCATCGACGCATAATTTTCGAGATTCATCCCATGTGTACTTCTTCTCAGGCGAATTTGGAAGAGGGGCTTCCAGATCCCAGTTTCCGAGCTTCTCAAGTCCCATGACTTTGGCCTTGAGTTTTAGATATTTTTGAATCACTCCAACATTCTTCTCGATAATTGACATCAGAGCTCCAATTGTTTCCTCATCAACATCGTTGTCAATGAGGCTCTGTGTCATTGGTGTTGACCACTTTCTCATCTTTGTAACCTGGACGTGATCTGAATTTACTGCTTTGAGTGCTGAAGTCCATACGATCTGATCTTCACCGAGCTTGGAGTAGACTACCTCATGTGCTCTTTTACGAAGGTCACGATCAGGATTTTGATATAGACCTACAATCTCCCCGTAGGGTAGAGTCTTCATCTCACCATCTATCTCGATATCAAAAGTCCTTGTAGCTAACCAGTCTCCATGCAACTGATACCATGCACGGACACCATTACGGTCTTTCGCAATGATTGCCTGTTCGAGTTCTTCACTCAGCATGTGAGGCGTCTTTCTAATGATAACCTCTAGTTTGTGTTTGTATTCAGCAAGTTCTGGATCATTTACAAACTCAGGCTTGGCTTTGAGTAGCTTCCCTAATTCTAAATCGATGAAAGCTGTGTTTTGACCAACCATCATCATTGAAGTTTGAGCTCTATCATAGAGTTTTTTGCAGACTTCTTGAGTCATGTCAGCGGAATATGCGAGAAAGGCATACTTGAAGGCTCCCTCGTATGTGAGCTGTAGCTTGTCTGCCGCCTCTAGAAGTTGCCGAACGTGACTAGCATCAAACTCTTCTATCTTACCTCGATGCTTGTCTCGGAATTCTTCTGATTCCTTAACGACTGCACTCAGCCGTTCTTCAATCCATCCGGGATCGTCAAACTCGACAAGTTGTGATAGATCCCACTTCATGTCTTCTACAGTCATTGTCAATCAACTATCGTGAAGAAAACTTGCACTCCTTAAGAGTGCAACGCAATACGCATATTGCTTTGTGAGTCGCATTAATCGTCCATGAGTGACCTTCGTCTTCTATGTGTACGACTCTTCTTTACACCATATACCCCTGCGGCGAAAATAATAGAAGAAACAGCGATAACAATGAGTCCAACCCAGGCAACTGGGGAAGAAATATCCGTGGCAATTGCAAAGGGTCCGATAAGATTCTCCTGTGACAAAGCTTGAAAGCTCTGCCGTGTTGTGACATTTGAGTAAACACCTCGGATTAATATCGAGAAATAGCATTCAAGACCTCCTGAAGCACCTGAAAGAATAAACTCATTCGTATAATTTGCAGAGGTTCCTCCCTCAACCAATGGTGAATCCATTTCCTCTTCAGCTGTAATTAAGAGATACCCTGTTTCATCAACTTCTAATCTATGTAAAATAATGGAAACACCAGTTATGTTGGTCTGTACAACTCCACTAATCTGTGGAGTAACACCAATGGACACATTGACACTTTCAGTAAAGGGACTCCTCCATGGAGTGTTTGCCTCGATTTGAACATCAACCTGAACACCTGAACTGACAAATGAAACTGAGTCAAAGACTACTGCGGATGTAGGTGCTGGCATTAGTAGTAGTATCGCAAGCAAGCAGATGACGCGTTTCATATTCACTTCACTCATACTTCTTCAGGTAATGGTACTTCTTAACTTTGACTCCTAGAGCAGAATGACTAAGCTATTTCGTCAAGCTAGTTTCTTACTGCAGAGAGATCCTCCTCCTGCAATCTCGACAGATAGGAATCTACGAAATTCTTCCCCAGAAGTCATAGGTTTCTTTTGAAATGACGAATCTATAGGTGTTTTCACGTGGTTAGGAAGGTTAACTTTCTAACGTGTATTTTTAAGACCGATGTCCGACCTGGAATCTAGATTGACCGTAGAGTGATTATCATGACAATCAGCGGAATAGACAAAGAAAAATGCAATAACTGTGGGCTGTGTGCGAAAGATTGCCCGGCCCGTCTTTTTACTTATGGAAAAAATGTCCAATACAGTGACCCATTTGGTGTATGCCTCCAATGTGGTCATTGTATTGCCATCTGCCCTGAAGAGGCCATTCAATTTCCAATAAAAGGAATCTTTGAAGATGAAACCTACACATCTGACCCACCATCTACAGCCGTGAGTGCGGTAAAAAACCCAGCTTCTCTCATAAATTACGAGCAACTTCATCTCTTCTTAGCTAGTAACCGTTCGGTGCGCCAGTTCAAGTCCGACCCGATTCCGCCAGAGATTCAAGAACAACTCTGGGCAACGGCACGATTTGCTGCGAGTGGGGGAAATGTGAGGTCCTGGAACTTCGTTAAACTCGACAATCCAGATCAAATTAGCACCCTTGCCAAGGGCTGTGCGGAAGTAATGATGTCATTACCAGGCCCCTATGGCAAGTTCATTAAAGCCGTTCATGAGAAAAATCCCGACGAAGATATGATCTTTCGGAAGGCCCCATTGGTTATGGTCATTAGTACACCAACAAAATCCGACACGGATGGGGTGAATACGGGCATTATCGGTCTCTATATGCAACTGGCGGCTCAATCCCTGGGCATTGGCTCTTTATGGGTCGGTTGGGCTCAAGCTCCCCTTAATATCGATAAGGATCTAGCGCAAACGATTCAAATGAAAGGGCATTGTTGGGGAGTTATTGTATTTGGGTATCCCCGAGCAAAATATCAACGGCTGCCCCCAAGAAGCCCTCTTGAAATCAAAACGCCAGAAAAATGATGATGAAAAAAAGAAAGAAGGTAATAGATGGTAAAACACAGAAATGTGCTAATGACTTATTTTTCAAATATACAAGGTTAATGGCCAAAAGTACACGTAAACATTCTTACCGAAACTTATTGGTGATTTTATGAAATACCCTGACAACCATTGACCGGCGTCCTTATAGCAAACTATCATCTATATAATTGAAGCGCGAGTTGGATTCTTGAAACCTTCAAGCTTCTGAGATTATGACATACTTTTGCAAATGCATTCAACTGCGTTAATAGGGGGTCTGTTGATTGTACGAACACTTCGAGCCCTCGGACCGAATCTTTGTGGACAGAGAGGAGCACATTGATTGGATGTCAGAGGCTCTCAAACGATGCAAAAACAAATCAGTAGTATTACATCTTCAAGGAATTGGGGGAATAGGGAAAAGCTCTCTGCTAGATCATTGGACATCAACTCTTGATTCCACAATTCGACTGGACTGTCAACAGCATCAGGATTTCTACAGTCGCCTCAATATGCTTGCAAAAGGTGCAGCTCTTCTAGGGATACGATTTCAGAGATTCGATGTTCTGTGGCAGATTCGTCAACGCTTTGTTGAAGGTGTTGAACCGGTTCAAGAAACAGGGCGTGAGTGGGCTAAGGAGATTGCTATGGCAATTCCATTCATAGGCTCTCTTGCGAGCATTGGCAGCGCCATCAGCGCAGTGGGAGCTAAAGTTGCTCCTAAGCTAAAAGCAAAATATGGCACTCTAGGAAAGTGGTTGGAAACCCGATTAGGAAAGAACCACATTACTAGACTTCTTGAGATTATGTGGAAAGAGCCTAGACATGGGGAGTTCCTGTTCCTCGATGCATTCCTCGAAGATTTGAACCACAGAAAGAATCTAGAAACACCAATTCTCTTTCTCTTTGATCACTTTGAATACGTAGACAGTGAACTGGCTCACTGGCGTTACAAGACAAAAAAGATTACTGAAACAGAGCTGTGGTATGTGTTCT
>DAOWDY010000204.1 GCA_030638785.1 Candidatus Thorarchaeota archaeon | reverse complement strand
GCCTGCGTAGATAGCTGCCCTGAAGGCGCTATTGAAGAATAATCCAGAAACATGGACTACCAATACCTGATTTGGGTGTTGGTAACTCGACATGGGAGTTACTTCGCACTTTGCAGAGGTACTCCCTGTCGTCGATACTAATTTTATTATCTTATCAGAGTCTACTTGACTCTGTATGGTTCACCTAAAATAGAATCAAAGAAGCCCCTAAGCGAGTCATCTACAAGTACGACTCGCACCTGTGCAACATCGTCTTGGTTGGGATCGTACATTCCTGATACTAATTCGATGGTGTCCTCACTATCCAGCAGCAACATCGTTCTTGCTTCATCAACTTCTTCATGCATACCGAATTTCTCTTTGATTTTGTCTAGTGCTTCTCGATATTGTGATGGCTCAATCTTGTAGAATAGCTTCAGTTTCAGTTCCTCCAGAACTAGATGTCAATGAGTAAGGTATAAGTCTAATGAGTGCATTGAACCGATATCTCGGATGTGGACTGAGGAGATTATTATGAGTTCAAACCACCACCCAACCTTAGGTTTGTTCGTGGTCTTTCTCATGCTGATGGCAGCAGCACCTCTTGCTGTAGCCCCTACTACAAATCAGATTGCTAGCATGAGTACACCTGTATTGGCAGAGACCTATGAATGGCAGACCTTTGAAAAGGATATGAATGTCACGACTTTTGTTTCATCAGATGGAAGCAGAGATGCACTCTGGCATTTCTTGAATAGTGCTGAGGAGAGCATCTATGTAGAGATTTATGGGATTAATAATCCCTACATATTGGATCTTATTCACGAGTTACATGATACTAAACCCACTCTCGAAATGAAGTTCCTAATTGGAGAAGGTAGTTTAGGATACTTCACCCCTAATGATTATGTAGCAAACAACCTTACTGAACTAGGCTACGAAGTCAAGTGGACTAGTGAAACTGATTTCAGATATGCACATCAGAAGTTTGTAATAATCGACAATGAAACAACAATTATCCATTCAGGGAATTGGGCAAAAACGAGCTTTCCAGAAGAAGGGAAGAAGGCTAATCGTGAATGGAGTATTGCCATGACAGACACTGATGTTACCGAGTATTATCGCTCCGTATTTGATGGCGATTGGATGAACGGAACTTACTACCATATTGATAATGGTACAGGTTCACCCCTGTCTTATACTCAGTCAGGTTCCAGCTATCCTCGACCCTTTAGCGAAGCCGGCGAATTCTCAGGTCAAATGAAAGTTACTCCGATATTTAGCCCAGATACGAGTCTAGAGGGAATCCTTTACTGCATTAACTCTGCTCAAGCGACACTGGACATCCAAATACCTTACTTTTCGAACATTGGGGAAGGTGGCTCTGTAGATCAAATAATAGATGCAATTCTGGCAGCTAAGAACCGAGGTGTTTCTGTCCGTATTATCACAGAGGAGGAGTATGACTGGGAAGAATTAGCAGACATCATGCTTCCGAATGGAATCCCTGTCGTTTGGGCGGATTCAACTTGGACCATTCTTCATAACAAGGGTATCATTGTGGATGGACGCATAGTGCTAGTCAGCAGTATCAATTATAGTGACAATAGCATTGAAAATAATAGAGAAGCTGGAGTGATCATTGAACACGAAGGTGTAGCTCAATGGTATCAAGAAGTCTATGATTTTGATTGGGGTATAGGTGATTGGCATGAAATGGATGAAGTGAATCTTTACTGGAATCCCAATATCCCAACAAGTTCATCTACAATCAATGTCACAGTTTATGCACGTATGCTGAATGACACCAATGTTGACGAGGTCGAGCTCGATGTTAGAATCAATGCTGGAACTTGGTCAAACAACACGATAACTAGTAACATATTTGAAAGCTCAGAGTTTGAACAAACGAATTACTACTATCTGATTTCTCCCCAAGCAGATATGACCAATATCACCGTTGTGGGTAGAATACGTGTTGGGGCAACATGGCATTCTGCAGTTCCTATGGTTATCCGTGTTCGAAACTCAATTGCATCCCCAACTACTACATCTACAACAACTTCCACTACTACAACAGAAGACCCGATGGCTGGATTCCTTGCAGAATTCGGAGTCTGGCTAGCTATTGCAGGAATTGGCATTGTTTGTGGTGGAGGAAGTGCAGTAGCTTACAAGAAAGGAATGCTTCCTGGAGCCAAAAAGCAGACACGTCGTAGACGTAGGAAGAAGTAGCAAGTTCCCATTGACTTGAGGTGATTTCCACCTCAGGTCTCATCTTTCTTTTTTCAAGAGATTATTCAGATTATGCCATTTCATCAGAGGATTTCTCAGCCATATCCGCGAATTTGAAACAACTATCTGCATCAGCCAATTCACTGCGTTTCTGATGAAGTGAGCCAGCGATTCTGTATGCCCGTGCTACCTCCTCCCACTTTGCCTGAGCATCAAGACAAAGAGCCAACGCCTTCCAAGTTTCAGGATTATCCGAGTCATATTTTAATGACTCATTGAATGCATCAATTGCATCTTGGATGCGAAGCAAGCTCTCTAGTGCTCTAGCTCGGTTTGAATGGATATCTGCACTATGTGGTGCGACAAGAAGTCCTACATCCGCCGCAGTTAGAGCCTCTTGAAAAGCTCCAATGGTCAGATAGGCTTCTACCTTGTTCGAGTGAGGGCTGGATGCATCCGGTGCTACAGCAATGGCAGCGTCAAAGACCAGGATTGCTTCTGCCTGTTCCCCGATCTTGATGTGGACCAATCCCATTTCGTTAAGAGCCTCCAGTGATTCGGGATTAACTTGTAGAGCCGCTCTATATGCATCAATTGCCTTCTTGTTCTCGCCCTGCAACCTGAATCGACGTGCAGTCTGAAGAAGCTGTTCAAAGGACTGACCATCAGATGACATAATCAGCTTTTGAGAACAATTAGTTTTAACGATATTGATGACGTTTATTTTAGCAATTCCATACTGACAAAAAGGGTTAAAACGAGGGCGTTCAAGAGAAGGCCACCTGCAAGCACGAGGCATACCATATGTTCGATGAGGATGAAATGTTCGAGGATATTGACGAGGAAACAGACGATTCTTTTCCTGACGAAGACGATGATGACTTTCAGGAACGAAGTTATGCAGACCCAAATGAGAAAACGTCATCCTTTCTTGACGATCCATGGCCTAGGACTGCCTTAATTCTCATTCTAGTTGGCTTGGGATTTGTACTATTGACACCCAACGCAATCTGGTCACAATGGTACGGCTATCTAATCACAACCTATGGTCTGCTTGCTCTGGTAGCAGTATCAAGTGGTATTTCACTTGGCGTCTGGAGAGACGCCGGAGGCTCACGCCTTAGATGGGGTGGGTTGACAAATCTGCTCGTAGTTCTGGTCTGTGGAGTTGTTGGAACACTTGATGCAATATGGATGGTTACCACTGGCGAAAGTATTCTACCAGGGTCAAATACACCTGTACTAGGCCTTGCTGCTGTTATCGTTCTGTTCTCGCTCTACACACTATGGTTGATACAGAGGACATTCAAGACTGAACCCTCTGCTTAGAATTGGTGTAGCGTTATGGGAAATGAGAGTCATTCACTAGAAGACCTCATGGCTCTCGTAAGGGAATTTGTGCAGGAGCGAGATTGGGAGGGTTTCCAAAAACCCTCTTCGCTAGCTATTTCTGCAGCAATAGAAACAGGAGAGCTGCTAGAACGATTTCAATGGCTTACTCATGAAGAGATTGCAGAGCATCTCAAAAACGAAGACTATCGATTGAGCGTCGAGGATGAGATTGCCGATGTAATGATCTATATGATTCGCCTAGCTGATACAATTGGTATCGAACCTTCAAGAGCCATTCTAAGAAAACTGGAAAAGAACAAAAGCAAATATCCCGTTGAAGATTGGAAGGGTAAAATTCCTGATAAGGTCAGGAACCCTCGATGAGTCTTTGGTACAGTTCTGGCTTTCTATCTTCTAATACATGATTCCTCTTTGTCAGGTTCTTCTCATCAGCGGCTAGGGGGTCAATCTCAATTATACCAACACCCACATCTTCCTCAGATAATGAGAGGAGGACCTTCGCTCGATTATCTGTAATCTGTGATTTTCCTGAGAAAGCAAGATTTCTTTCCATCCCAACACGATTTGCAGTAGCAGTGAAAACTCCATTCTCAATTGAACGTGTTCGCATGGCATCTTGACAATACGCTAGAACAAGATTTGCAGGATGAAGGATTACTTGGGCACCTTTCAGTGCTAAGATTCTAGCCACTTCTGGAAATGCCCAGTCCCAGCAAACCATTATTCCATATTGATGACCTAAATGGCTAATCACTGGTGGTTCATCCATTCCTGCTGAGAACCATTCCTTCTCTCTATTGAACAAGTGAATTTTTCGATAAGAACCTACATGTTCTCCATTAGCAAAAATCCCTGCAGAGTTGTAGATATGGTCACCAGACTTCTCACATATTCCTGCAACAATTAAACGCTCAGAATTTGACCATTCACTCAATTTTATTGAGTAAGGGCCATCTGGTATCTCTTCTGCACATCGAGTCACTTCCTCCTCGGATTCAAATGCATATCCGGAGTTCGCAAGTTCGGGAAGAACCAAGACATCTACCCTCAGAGCTGTTGCCTCTTTCAGCATCTCTCCTAGGTGTTTGAGATTCTTGTTTACATCTCCTACTTGAGGGTGCATCTGAGCGATACCTACTCTCACCATCATATTCACACTTCAAACCTACTTCATTAAGCGCTATTACTGATTTGGTCAAGGATACGAAAGTTCAAAGGTAGCGAGATGGTGTTATGTGAGCAAGGTGATCTTCTTGCTTTCTGATGAAGAATTAGATGGGTTCAATGAAGAAGAGGACTGGGAAGACGACGAATGGGAAGATGATGACGACTGGTAGTTTCCTCTTTCTACAGATAATCTAGGCTCCTACGGGACGAAACAGGAGCGAGAAAGGAACCAATCCCGCTCCCGATTAATCTCTCAGAACAAGCCACTCTGCATTGCGGTATGGCAATCACAGCTTGCATCTTTTGGAATGTTATCAATCATCGCGAAAGTGAACTTTCTAACACGTTCAACGTTTTCTGACATCGTCTTTAGAACCAGTTCATGAGTCACTGGTCCATCGTCTCCGTGAACATCATAATCTGTTGGCATAGATATGTTAACAAAACAGATACCTGCTTCACGAGCTAGAGATGTTTCTGGGTATGCAGTCATTCCGATCACATCCCATCCTTGACCATGATAGAACATAGACTCTGCTCTACTTGAGAACCGAGGCCCATTGATGCAAACATAAGTTCCGCCATTATGAACTTTGTAATCTAGTTCAGCTGCAGTATCTACTGCAACCTTTCTCAATTCTGGACAGAATGGTTCTGCAAAAGGCAAATGAGCGATTGTCCCTCCCTCGAAGAACGTATCCTTTCGCCTACCCATAGTTCTGTCGAAAATCTGATCCGCAATAACAAATTCTCCCAACTTGATCTTTTTAGGCTGTAGACTGCCTGTGGCTGCTGGTGAGATTATTCGTTTTACTCCGAGTGCTTTCATTCCCCACATATTCGCACGGTAGTCAATAGCATGTGGCGGAATTGTATGCCCTCTACCATGCCTGGCAAGGAATGCAAAACTTCTACCCTTCACTTTGCCTAGGATGAAATTGTCTGCGGGTGCTCCATAAGGAGTAAACACCTTGACCTCTATCGGGTTCTCAATCACATCAGAATCATAATTACCGCTTCCACCGAACATTCCAATTTCTATTGGAAGAAGCGCCTCTATCTCTTCCTTCTGGCTCCTGTCAACAGGAACAAAATCAAGCCTTGCTTCAAACGCCATATTAACTTCAACTCCTGAAGCTATCTACATTTCTAGCCCTCACTCTTCCATTTATAGCTAATGAGACAGGACAATTGTATGAGAGTTAGTCTAGTTATTGTTCTATGAATCTCCACACTTTGTCAAGAGGATATTCGATACTTTGAAGGAATCCCATGTGCGACTTGACCTTGGAGAGTTGTTCATCTGAGATCACAATGTTGTTGTATTCTCGGAGGTGTTTCTTTAACTCTGCTGTACTAAACTCAGTTATCTTCTCTCCCTCGAAGATTTTAGTAATCAGGGCTGTAAGATCCTCATAGAAGTTCCAGGGCCATATTTCCCAAGCCCAAGTGACCTCAACACCATAGTAGTCAGGTATGAATTTCGAACCAACGATATGCATCAGAGTTGCAGTTTTCACTTCTGATGGTTTTCCTGTATCCATGATGTGTTCTTCGGCAGTAGTTAGACTCTCACCAGTATCGGTGATATCATCCACTACGAGGACTTTCATTCCTTCGACATCTCCAACTAATGGACAGGATAGCTTTGCTTTACCATCCTTTGTCGCCGTCACTCCCCAATGATCGACTTTGACACTGAAGAGTTCCTTGACTCCTAGAAGATCACACTGGATTCTAGCATGAACCCAGCCTCCTCTGGCAATCCCAATAATCGCCTCAGGCCTCCAGTTGGACTCCCTAATTTTCAGAGCTGTCTGGTAAGCATAATTGGCGATATCATCGTAATCAAGCACGTAACAAAGAGGGCCTTTGAGTTCCATCGTGGTCACAACTCAACACAACGGCGGTTCATTATCTGATAAAAGTGTGCCTCTATCTGTAAGGATACTTGTCATTCTGGTTGAACAACCAAGGTATCAAGTTCCCCTGGTGTAAACTCAAGTTTCACTACTATTTCATCTCCTTCTATCACTTGGATTGACTTCTCAAAGGGAATGAATAATTCTCTCCATCCATCATCGGGATTCAATCTAATATCCTCGTGAACTACCCCATCGAAGAGACCTACAAGTCCATGAACCTCGCCTTTCTGAATTACCTTCATTTCGACAGTGGTCTCTACTTTAGAGTCCATATCTAGAGCGGTTAGATCGAATTGTGCTACTTCTATTAGGTCTGATAGATCAATTGTTTCTCCTTTCGTTATTGTCTGTGGTAAGCGTGGGAATTTGAGATTGTGCACTCTGAACCTACTCCAGATGTGATCACACTGTGTCAAAGCAACATAGATGGTCAATGACCTAGGAATCATTATACCATCAGGTTTCATGAGGTGTGCAACAGCATGTCTGGAAGCAGGAATTTGCTGTTCGATGAGCATCATCGAAGAGAGCATCTCACAGATTATTACATCGTATCTGTTCTTGGGTATGAAATCAATGAAATGGGTAACCTCGAATTGGATTCTTTCCTCCAATCCATTCATACGAGCAGCCATCTTTGCGTATTTGATTGAATCTGCATTGATGTCTATTGCAGTGACTTCGGAAGCTCCTGCTTGTGCGGCAAGCATCGCTAATACACCGCTTCCTGTACCAATATCAACCACCCTCGTTTCTGGTTTGACAACACGCTGAATGGCCTCTGCGAACTTCAGTATGCGTGTGCGTTGTCCCAATAGACTCGCTGCATGAAGCAAAGAGAAGGG
>DAOWDY010000123.1 GCA_030638785.1 Candidatus Thorarchaeota archaeon | reverse complement strand
GAAACCCTCTTTGTAGGTGACGAGTATTTTGCAGATATTGTTGGAGCGACATCGCTGGGAATGGATGCAATCTGGGTTAACAATCGCGGTGGCGATATTGAGAAGATGATTTCCAAATATAGTGAATCCTCTCGGCCTCTTATGGTTGTAGAGGTAGTTTCGGAACTTGGTAAATTTCTGTAATTGTCAGCATTAGGTATTACCTCCGAACAAGGGTTATTAGCCAGTGGCAAGACACCACCAATGCTGCCACGCAAGTAAAGGAGACTTGAGTATATTGAGCGGTAATGACGATTTAGATGGCCCGATGAAGGCTCGCTCAGATTTAGTTGATATGCTGAAAGCCAGCCCTGAGAATACTGCAGCCATAGTAACTTTGATCAGAAATGAGTTGCAGGTCATTCAGGATAGTGATGCAGTCTCCAGTGTTTCTGGAACTATCGATTCAGTAGCTGCTGATAGTGGAACTTCTTCCAAGGTCAAGGAGAACGTCCTATACTGGCTCACTCAGACCAGTCTTGATGCACGTCAGATGATTATGGTGCGTACAATCGAGGAACTTCTTGGCATAGAGGAATGTAAACCTGCTACCCTTGATGCCCTTGCACAGATCTCATCAAAGGATAATGTTGAGATGGTTATGGAGTGGGTAAATCGAAGTATCATGACTCTGAACCAGGCTGTCTATGTACTACTCTTTCCAGATTCTTCAGATGCCCTCAAATAGAACTAATGCCTTACAATTCTAGTTCTGGTAAGTTCTTTCGGATATGTTTCTCCCAAGTGGGTTTCAGTTCCAATGCCTTTTTGGCACACTCTAATGCCTCATCTTTCTGACCAAGCTCATAATGCAAGAGTGCCTTGTAGTACCATGCTTTTGCAAAATTCGGATTTAGTTTGATTGACTCAGAGAATGCTTCCAGAGCTCCTTCGGAGTTTCCTTCAGTTTCTCGAATGCGAGCCTCTCCAAACCAATCGTATTCGGTGTAATCTTCTTTTGCAGCTGCCAATTTCTCTCTTATCTCCACATAGCTCTCTACGTGAGGGCTAATAAACTGAAGCACGTGTGGAAACAGTTTCAGATAATGATTCAAAGCATCCATAAACTCTCTATGGGTATAAAGAGGCTCTTATAGCTCCCCTAACAATGACATTTTACCTGTACTATAAAATTGTCATTATATATGGATGAAACTTGGATAGTTTCAGGTGACCTATACTGAAACGATCACGAACAGTCTTTCTAGGACTATTACTTACACTATTCCTTGCGCAGCCTTTGGTTGTGACCGTAAGCGCTCAAGGAATGATGCAGGGTCCAGAACATATGATGCCTGACCCTCACCGAGATAGTGAAGGAACAATTTGGATTAATACTGATGTAATCACTATCATGGCAAATGACAAGATGCCTATGTTCCATTATTGGTTTACAAATGATGATAATGGATCTTATGCCAAGTTCCTTGCCCAATATGTAACGCTGATTGAATTCGAAGACCTCAATGAAGATGGTGCGTTTCAATCTGATGAGATTCTCTATCATACCCCACTAGCTGCCTATGAGTGGACCGTCCAGACAGGCACCGTCACCGATGATGATGGTGTTACTACAGAGATTTGGTTGAAATACACTAAAGGTGGCGCTACTTCAGGTGAAATACCAGGTATGCCTGGAATGCCTGGAATACCCGGAATGCCCGGAATGGGTCACAGAGATTATTCAGGTGATGATGCAGTTACCCGATTTGAAGATGTGACTTTGCAGATCTGGGCACATATCTACATGAATGACTATGATGGCAATGTCACTGACGATAAAGGTGTTCAAGCCACCTATGTTGTAGATGCTGCTTCAGAGTTGAAGATGGATATCGAGATTGGAAACTTCCCCTTCACAACTGAAGAGACTAGTGTTGCTATAGAAACAGTTCTTCGAGAGGACCTCGCTAGTAATCCTCTGAATCAGATGCAGCACATGTACCAAACACGAGAGCAATTCCGAAATGTTACATGCAGCTCCGATATGAACTGGACAACTGCAAGTGGTAATGAAACTCACTTTCAGAGAATGAACAACACGAACATTCAGCAGATCGAGTTCATGGATATAGATACCGCAGTAGCAACTGGTTTCTTCAAGTGGGTTGACACCGCGACAATCACTTGGCCTGGTGGCGATACAGAAGCTGTCAATGTAACTGCTTCCTACGTGCCAATTGGCATGGGACTCTCAGTGTATCTCGCATATCCTCATTTTGATGGAGGTACTCTTCTACACGATCCATCAATTGGTGTATACGAATCTCAAGCTCCTCCTTCTCCAGCTGAAGTGGATTACCTACTCTTGTTGGGAATCGGGATTGTAAGTATTCTTGCAATTGTTGTTATCGTGAAAAAGAAATAACATCCAATGGTAGTGGGTTTTCTCCGAGACCTACTACCAATCTATTTTTTTACAATTAAAGTCGTGACCATTTACCGATGTTTAAAACCAATACTACGCTATGACCTCTGGAGATGCCTGAATAATGCGACTAGGATACCGACCTCTTCTCATCATTCTATCGGTTGTTCTGTTGATGCCATATGTTATTACTGCAGGAGAGGGATATGTTCTTCAAACTGAGGAAGTCGTATTTGATCCTGTATCTATTACGGCACGTCTTAATACAAATGGCACCTCTATCGTAGAATTTCGTGCACAAGCAATCAATCAGGGTTTGACCACCGTTTCTGAAATCACCCTTCGTATTGATTCAGTTCAAATCTATCTCACACAAACACTTGTTGATGATTCTCCAGTACCAGCTACGCTTCATATTCAAGAACGATATTCTACTGTTACAGTTCAACTTGAAGAGAATCTTGCTATTGGAGAGTCCATTTGGATTCGGCTCACTCTATCAATGAATGATTTACAATCGGAAGCAGGTTTCGTTCCAGAGGGTGATGCAATGCTTTCGGATTTCATCTTCTATGTTCGACCTCTTTCCACTTATTCAAACTTCACACTGACTGTGATTCTTCCACCTGAGGCAATTCTCTCTCAGCAATCAGTCACCCCACTCTTCCCACAGGCAATATCTAACTATACAGATGGTCTTTCAATGGCATTCATCTGGAACATCGACTTCTTGCAATCAGGACAGGAAAAGGTGTTCATTGTTCGATATCAGGATCCATTGGATGAGTCTTTACCAGTTGGTCTAATGGGCGTTGAGCTTGTTGTCTTCAGTGCAGCATTCTTGGGTGTAGGTCTAATTCTTGGATACTTGGGCCCCAAAGCAATATCGAAACTTCGAGAGATAGGAAGGGTAAGAATTGTTGGAATCACATCTGAAGAAGAAGAGGTCATGGATGCCATTCGTGTCAAAGGAGGGTCGTGTCCTCAGAAGGATCTGTATCGCGACTTAGACATGTCTCAATCTAAGGTTAGTCTCATATTGACTGCTCTAGAAGAGAGAGGTTTAGTCCGACGATTCAAGGATGGAAGAGAGAATATCGTTCATATCATCGAAGAGTAGGAAAAAATCCTCGAATCGAAAGCCTTTATATCATCACAAAGAGATTTGCCAATTCAGTAGTAGTCAGAGGTGTGTACTTGAGTTCATCGAGTAAGATTCGTGTACTTGTTGCGAAACCTGGACTAGATGGTCATGACCGAGGAGCAAAAGTCGTAGCTCGCGCACTTCGGGATGCGGGAATGGAAGTCATCTATACAGGGCTCCGTCAAACTCCGGAGATGATAGTGAGAGCTGCTGTTGATGAGGCAGCAGACGTGATTGGTCTGAGCATCTTGAGCGGAGCACATAATGCGATTTTTCCAAGAGTTATGGAGCTTCTCCGTGAAGAGGGGGCCAAAGACATTCTTGTTGTGGCGGGTGGCATTATTCCTCAAGATGATATTCCACATCTCAAAGAGGCGGGGATATCCGAGGTCTTTGGTCCCGGGACAAAGCTACAGGAAATTGTGGACTATATCACTACGAACGTGAAGAAATAGATTGTAAATAGTGAGGATTCTGAGGTGTCTGCTGAAAAGCTTGCTGAGGGTGTTCTCAGTGGCAAAAGAAGAGACCTGGCTCGACTCATTACCCTGATTGAGGATGAGGATCCAGCCTCATCAGATGCACTCAGTATGCTATATACTAAAACTGGTCGGGCAAGGGTAATCGGTATTACAGGGCCTCCAGGGTCTGGAAAGAGCACTTTAGTCACTCGAATAACGACTGAATACCGAGAGCGAAAGAAGTCTGTTGGAATCATTTGTGTTGATCCATCCAGTCCCTTCTCAGGAGGTGCTCTTCTCGGTGATAGAATTCGAATGCAGGAACATAGTCTCGACAAGGAAGTATTCGTTAGAAGCATGAGCACACGTGGACATCTGGGAGGTCTCTCGCGAGCCACGTCTGATGCAGTGCGTGCAGTTGATGCCTTTGGAAAGGATATCATCATTGTTGAAACGGTTGGTGCAGGACAGTCAGAAGTCGAAGTAATTGAGATTGCCCATACGGTCATCGTAACTGATGTACCTGGCAGTGGCGATGATATTCAGGCTATGAAATCTGGGATAATGGAGATTGCGGACATCTTTGCTGTGAATAAATCTGATCTCATTGGAGCAGACCGGAAAGTTGCAGAGATTAACGTCATGCTTGATACAGACCCAAATATGGGTGATTGGCGGCCTCCAGTAGTACTCACTAATGCTAGAACAGG
>DAOWDY010000131.1 GCA_030638785.1 Candidatus Thorarchaeota archaeon | reverse complement strand
CGATACTTGCTCTACGAACACGGCTATCATCAGCGTAACGTGAAAGAATTGCCATGAACTCATCTGAGGCAAGGGAATAGTTTGAAAACTCCCCTGATACAAATACAGCATCTGGACATAAACGGTAAGCTCGTGAAACTGGCATACCGGATTTGATTCCAAATGCCCTGGCTTCGTATGATGCTGCTCGAACCACACCCCGCCCGCTTCCCTTCTTTGGGTCGTGTCCAACACAAACTGGTTGTCCAACAAGTTCTGGATGATTACGATATTGTTCGACTGATGCAAAAAAGGCATCCATATCTGTATGCATTATCCAACGGTCCATTGACTAAGCCCATCTAATATAATCCTCAACATCAGCCTTAGGGATTGTTACAGGTCATGATTCATCTATTAGAACCGTTTAAGCCCTGAGAGTTATCCGAATGTATTTGCATAATTCATTAGCCTGAAGATAGTTTGTATTGCTTGAAGAATCTCTCCAGGTCCACATTACCCCCACTAATTATAATTCCAATTCTTGTTCCTGCTAATTCGTCTTTCATTTTTAATGCCGCTGCTAACGATACAGCTCCAGATGGTTCAACAACTAGTTTCATGCGCTCCCATAGAAGACGCATCGCAGACACAATCTCTTTTTCTGAAACCAGAATTATTCGATCTACATACTTGCTGATTATACTGAATGTTATGTCCCCCAAACTTGTTCGAAGGCCATCTGCAATGGTATCTGGCTTTTCACTTGGATAAATTACTCCATCTCTGAGAGACCTGAAAGCATCATCAGCATTCTCAGGTTCTCCTGCAAAGACTTGAATTGATGGGGTGTATCCCTTTGCTGCAACTAAAGTCCCACTTAACAGCCCACCTCCACCAACAGGAGCAATAATGGAATCGAGTGGCCCATAATCCTCTAGCAGTTCTAAGGCAGCAGTACCTGCCCCTGCTATAATTCTCTCATCATTGTAAGGATGAACTAGGGTGTAACCGTGTTCATCTACTAGATTGTTAGCGGTTTCCACTCTACTGTTCACATTATTCTCACAGAAGACAATGTTTGCACCATACCCCCTTGTTGCATTAACTTTTACAAGGGGAGAATTCTCGGGCATAACAATTGTAGCCTTCACCCCTAACAATGATGCTGCAAGTGAAAGAGCCTGCGCATGATTTCCAGACGAATGAGTCACCACTCCCCTCATCTTCTCTTCCTCAGAAAGTAATGCAACCGTATTCAATGCTCCCCGAAATTTGAATGCACCAACTCGTTGATAGTTCTCGCATTTGAAGAAGACAGTACATCCTGTAAGTTTGTCAATGGTTGTAGAGGTCATAACTGGAGTATGCACAGTATATTCTTTGATTCTCTCGTGTGCAGCTTTTACATCTTCAAGCGAAACCATATTGGAATTATTGAAGATGTGATTCAAAAAGATACCTTATTTCTGAGATTCTAATTCTCTAATGAACGCAATAGCTTGCTCGATGACTTCCTTTGAATCGAGTTCTAAGATTGTAGGACCTTTAAATTTAGATTTCAATAGAATATCAATAACTCCCTCAATGTTAGCGGTTCCTTCACCGAGACCAATATGTGAATCATTTATTCCATCATTGTCATGGAGATGAATCTCAATGAGATAAGGAAGTAATTTCTTCACGTATTGCGGGAGATCTATATCTGCTGTATTAGCATGTCCAATATCAATAACTGCTCCAACATCAAGATCATGGTATTCTTGAATGATCTCTAGATGCTCATCGGGATAGAGTATGATTTCTCTATCAATTCCAACCTGTTTGTTTTCAACACCAATCTTTACGGACCGATCGTGAGCATACATCGCTAATTCTAATAGGCTTGCTCGAAATCTTTGAATTGCATCCTCGTGTCTTGCAATCAGATTAGTAGGACAGAATCCTGCATGAATGACTAAGATTGTTGAACCTACGTCCATTGAGAAATCAACACAGTCTTTCATTATTTCAAGAGAAGCTCTTCGAATCGGTTCTTTTAGGCTGGCGAGATTCACATCATCATAGGGCGCATGCATCGTGTGTGTAAGATTTGAACTCGCAATGGTATCCTTGAAGTTTTGTTTCTGCTGATCATTCATATCAGATGGTAAAAACGGAGGTTCAAGTTGCACTTCGAGATATTCTAGACCTAAATTTTGACACATCTCGATAAATTCTGGAAACGGGATTGTGCACCCAGAATAGAATGCGGTTCCAAGATGAAGACCCATCATACCCACCTACCGATTGTCTCAATCATTTTCAGGAACTCATCCATGCTTGAAAAGTGATTTGGAAGAGTCAATCTAAGATGTTGATAACCTCTCATAGCAGGAGACCATGATGTAAGGAGGGCATATTTCAGACGGAAGAATCAAATGATGTATAGCAAGTGCTCATATTCAGAGGTACTACAAAATGAAAGGACTACGTAGAAAGGAGAAGGCGATCGAGTCTGAAGATGAAATGAAACACATCTTGCAGAGTACTAAATACGTCACTATTTCTATGTGCAAAGATAATGAAGCCTACTTGGTGACTCTAAGTCATGGATACGATTCCGAGAATCACTGCATCTATTTTCATTGTGCACAAGAAGGGAAGAAGATAGACATTCTTCAGGAAAATAAGACTGTGTGGGGACAGGCACTCATGGATCATGGCTACACAGATGGGAAGTGCGACCATCTCTATGCTACAACACAGTTTCGAGGAGAAGTGAATTTCGTAGAAGATTTTGATGAAAAGAAACATGCTCTGACAGTTATGGTGAAACAGTTAGAATCTAACCCACCATTGGTGATGGAAGAACAATTCAAAGAAGACTCAATTCAGAAAGTTAACATTGGCAGGATTGATATCAATTACATGTCAGGGAAGAGAGCTAAAGAGGTAATCATAACACTCTAACCTGAATTCTTACTTAGTTCCTTTAGAACACGAATTGCTTTCTTTGCCTTCTTATCAGGAACGAATAGATGGTCATGATGAAAGGCAGACACAACATTGGTGCTAATGTCTGCTTCTGCAAGTGCCTTCGAGATAATTGATATGAAGCCCACAGCATCCAGACTTGAATGCACTGACAACTCAATCCACGTCCAAGTGCTTTCATAGGATAGACCCAATGAATCAGCTTGAATCTGTGGTAAGATCATAGTGATGCCTTCGATCTCTTTGAACAATAGGAGAGGATCTATCGTAGTCTCAGGAACCTCCTCCCACGGAATAGTGCAGAAGACCAGCTCAATCTGCCGCATTTGCGGATTCATGGATTCAACAAGTTTCGCAATATCAGTTTCACCGGTCAAGAATTTCGCCTCCACTAGCACGTCATCTTACTTGCTGAAAGTCTCATAAGAAATAATATCCTCGAGTGGTTTCCTTGTTCTTGTAGGCTTGATATCATGATAACCAACTGAGATGGAGCAAATTACACGATAATCTTTAGGAATTTTCAGTAATTCCCTGAACACTGGTTCAATACCTGTGTCTCTGACTCCCATCCAACAAGTTCCAAGTTCTAATTGATATGCGGTGAGTATCATATTCTGGACAGCATTGTGAGGATCAGCAAGATGATATCTCGGATGTATGCCTGGATCTCCAAGAATTACAATGACAACTGGAGATTCAGCCATGAACTTCCCGTATGGGTGAATGTCTGCTAACTTCTTTCGCATTTGCTCTTCCCTAATCACGATGAAATGCCAGGGTTGCTTATTTGACGCGGAAGGAGCCCATTGTCCTGCTTCAAGAATTTGATTCACTTTCTCTTTTTCAACCTCGGTTGAGAGATACTTCCGAATGCTTCTTCTTCCTTTGATAATATCCATGAAGTCCATTGTGGTTCAATTTTTGTTAATATCTGATATACAATAAGGCATCGGTACAGCCCTAGATGTGGAAAACATCAAAAGTCTTCAAACATTTTGTTTCATAGTGTTTGGGAGAGAACATATTTGCGGGAGATCAAGCTATATCTAGAGAAAACAGATTATAGAGCTGGTGAAACCATTTCGGGTACTGTAGAGGTTATCTGCGACAAGGATTTTGGATTTAATGAGATGTACGTCGAATTCAATGGAAAAGAACATACCTGGGTCACTAAACAAGTAGGAAAACACACTCACACATACAAAGAGGAATATTTCCATATCAATGAGAGATTTGAAATCATGCCCCCAGGTGAGATGCAATCTGGAGAGATACGTGTACCATTCTCATTTCAGATACCAGCAGATACTCCTAACTGGTATAAGGGTATCCGAGGGCATATCGAGTACACGTTAGAAGGAAAAATTGAGCTCTCATGGGCTAGAGACCCTAAACATAGGTTAGACCTCAGTATAACTGGCCCTTCTGAGGTGATCACTCCATCCTCTGTATCTGGTAGTGAATTAGATAATGGTGTTCCTCAACTTGATGCTGAGCTTGAGAACAATGAAATATATCCAGGAGACATCGTGAGAGTAAAATATCGAGTTGAGCGGCAAGACAAGATGCGGGGAGTCAGATTCGATGTCGAAACCACTGAAAGGGTCACTGCGCAGGGTTTTGATGCAAAGAACTGGAAAAGATATTCAGAAGTCTTCATCGAGGAAAGCAATATCCTTCGTGGAAGCTGGAGGTCATTAGAGATTCCAACACCGAAAGATTTGCCAGTAACCTACGAAGGACCTCTGGTTTCATTAGAAACAAATGTGAAGATCGTTATTGATATTCCATGGGGTTTGGACAAAGATGTGACCTTCCCAATAATTGTTCGTAAAAGAAAAGAAGGTTCAAGCGATATGTTTGATGACTATTCATCAGACCAGTTCGGATTCTAGCTTGAATGGAGGAAGTAAAATGCGATGGGCTAAGATAACTCTTCCAAAGAGGGACTATGAAGCGGGAGAAACCATCGAGGGTCATGTAGTTATTACATGTGACAAGGAGTACAAAGCGAACTCGGTGACAATCCGATTTGTAGCGAGAGAGCACACAAAGATTGTAGTTAGTGATGGGGACTCAAGTACCACATATCGAGAAGAGGAAGTGTATTGTAACGAACTAACTGTCCTCAAAGAAGAGGGAGATGTCTATCCAGGAGAAGAACGTTTACCATTCAGATTTACAGTCCCAAATGAAACTCCCTCCACGTATCATGGCACATGGACGAATGTTGAGTACACGCTTGAGGCCAAGATAGATATCCCTTGGGCATTTGACGTTGTTAGTAGAGGAGAGATTAATGTCAAGAGTTTCGACAGACCTCCTCAGTCCAAGCAAGTTAGAGTCATGTCAGATAAGAAGGAATATCCAGATCTCCAAGCTGAGATTCAAACGGATGTTGTCTGCATTGGAGATGATCTCCAATTCAAGGTGTGTGTTTCTGATGAAAGGAACATCAGGGGTCTCAGAGTAGATGTAATCAATCGCGAGTGGGCGAAAGCTAAGAGAGTAAAGAGAGATGGCGACCATGTTGTTTTGAGGAAATTCTTTCCAGTAGAACATTTTCGAGTAAATAGCTGGATTAACATGAGATTGAAGACTGGAACAAAAGTTCCTATCACCTTCAAGACACCGTTAATGAGCAGCGAAGTACTTCTAAAGATTACAATGGATATTCCATGGGATTTTGATACTTCAATTTATGTACCAATTTATACAATTCATTGTCCTGTTCTTGGGGGAGATGATGACTCCTCTTTCGAACCAATCTTCTAATTTTGATACCATATTGAATAGACTATCGGTTTTATTGGAATTTACTCCTATCATAAACCTCAAAATAGCTTTGGAACTGAGCTAGACTGACCAGGCGGCACATTAACTATGCAGCTAAAGACCTCCAGAATTGAACTGACAAGCGTTGGCGTGGATATTGGGTCTTCCACTTCACATGTCATCTTCTCAAGGATTGTACTTGAGAAAGACCTACAAAGCAGAACTGAGAAATTTGAGATCACTGAACGTTCAATCATCCATTCAGGTCCAGTTCATTTCACTCCCTTCAAAGATCCAAAAAACATTGATTATGATGCACTTAGAGACTTGCTACTTGACGACTACAAAGCCGCAGGAATCGAAGTTTCTAGCATCGATACAGGAGCTGTAATAATCACTGGAGAAACGGCAAAGAAACAGAATGCGGAGGAGATAGTCAATGATCTCGCTGGTGAAGCTGGAAAATTCGTAGCAGCAACGGCCGGACCAAATTTTGAATCTGTACTAGCTGCCTACGGTTCAGGAGCTGTTGCAAAATCAGAATCTACTGGTCGTACTATAATGAACGTCGACATCGGGGGAGGATCTTCTAATGTCGCTGTCTGCCGAGATGGCAAGGTGATTTCGACCACAGCCATTAATGTAGGTGGTCGACTTGTCGCAACTGACCAACAGGGAGTTATTGTAAGGCTAGAAGATACTTGTCGAGAAGTTGCAAGAGAGATTGGTCTTTCTATTGAGATTGGCGATACGATTAACGAATCTATTAAACGTAAGTTAGCAAATGCGCTCGCAGAATCTCTAGTTGAGGTGCTCGCTGGGCCACCAAAGTCAAGCCTTGCTAAGTTGTTAATGATGACAACTCCACTGAACTACATTGGTGAGATTGATTCTATTACTTTCTCTGGTGGTGTAGCAGAGTATTATTACGGTACAGAGGACGAAGACTTCCATGATCTCGGTCGCTTCATAGCGGAGAGAGTTCACACCTTAGCTAACGAGAAAAATCTTCCAGTGGGTGAACCGGATCATAAGATTCGCGCAACAGTAATTGGAGCAGGACAGTTCAATCTCCAGGTAAGTGGATCAACAACATTCCTTTCATCTGGTCTTGAGTATCCATTACGAAACTTACCAGCAGTAGCACCCTACATTCCACGAGGAAAAACCCAGGCAGAAGATGTAGCAATTGCAATTAGAGAAGCTATCAAGAGATTCGATTTGATTGAAGGAACGGATGAGATGATCATCGCTTTCAATGATGCAGTAAGACCATCCTACGAAAACCTCGCTGAATTCTCAAAGGGGGTCGTGGCTGCCTTACCAAAAACGATTGCATTCGGTAAACCACTAATGATGTGTTTTGATGCAGATATTGGCAACAGTGTCGGTAACGTGATGAGGAGAGAAACTGGAATCAAGAATGAGATACTCTCTATTGATGAGATATCCTTGAAAGATGGAGACTTCGTTGATATTGGTGAACCTATTATCGAGGGTGTAGTTGTACCAGTGGTTGTAAAGACACTGGTCTTTGATTCCAGCTAATTATCTGATGTGCTCTTACTTAGGAAGTACATGGCAACTACAAGTACTGTTAGGAAAGAGGTTCCACCGAGTCCCACTAAAAACTCAGTAGACCAGAGAGTAGTCTGTTCCACTACCAGTTTGAAGGAATTATAGGAGTCTCTGAAACCAAACATGTTTCCTGAATAGGCGTCTACCATTATCTCAGCATCGTATTCGTCATCTTCATTATCACCAAGATCGAATACCCATGCCAGTCGCCAAGATGTGGAATTAGAATCACTTGCAGATGTTATCTCTACAAGTGTAAGCTCTGAACCCAACCACACTGGTTCAACAATAGTGCTGAGTTCTGAAAATTGTAACAGGACATTTTGTTGAGCTACCTCAGGAGACAGTATCCCTGAGAGATCAAGATTAGAAATACCTAGCCAAGAATACTTGTAATATGAAATACCTCTCGTAAATGCAGATGTTCTAACAAGAACTTGGGAGCCATCAACCTTTACGAGCCCGGAGTATTCTTGGAACACTAGCGAGTAGAATCGCTGACAATCGTATGGTTCACCTGCTATGTATCTGGCAGTTGTTGGCAAAATAATATTTTCAGATTCAAGAAATGACATAGTCAGGTTCTCTGCTTCTTGCAGATCAAGCACTGTTGGGTCGTAATCATGGAGGTACTTGCTTTCATACTCGATGACTGAACCCGATAGAGAGTCCACAACTACAAACGCAAGAAAATCAATATGAGTAAAGAAGAACGTCCAAGATGGAGGAGTAGTAGAAGTGAAATGATACCATAGGCTCCACTCAATCAATGAAGGACCTATGCGGAATAACCAATCTTCTGCGATTTCTAGGGCATCATCATACCCAATCATTTCTCTTTCTGCAAATTCTGAGTAATCTGACATCAAGACCAGAGGCCGCATTGTTGTACTCTGGTAAGCATCAGGAAATACGAGGGAACTACCATTATCTCCCAAATACGATGCAAAGACAGTTGTTTCAATCGGTACTCCTTCCAAATCTGTAGTCGTCTGGTCCCAATGATTGGAATAGTAGACTCCTATTGGAATGATACTGATAACAAGGAGAGTTATGATAACCCCGATAAGCAGAGTTCTTGAGTGTTGTATCATTGATAGGGCTCCTCTCATACAATAATGTTAGGCTTTGGAAATATCTCTTATAGGGTTACAGTTGGCGGAAAATACAAGCTCGAAACGTAGATTAACGACACCGCAGATGTGGGAGTTATGGTAGATACACGACCGCTTCGAGAATCAGATAGAGAGGACATCTTGGAGATTGCGAAAAACACATGGGACGGTCATGATCATCTCCCATACTTCTTTGATGAGTGGCTTGCCAACAAAGACTGTCATACCTTGGCAATCGAGGATAAGGGTAAAGTCGCAGCATTAGCTAATTTGCGAATCATTGAAAATGGATTGACGGGCTGGATGGAGAGTCTACGCGTACATCCTGATTATCGCGGAAAGGGTTTAGCATCTAAGATTACTAACTATCTTGTCGAATTGGCAAAGGACTTGAACGTTCAACGGATTAGATACACTACTGCTACTTTGAATGAACACTCACTTCACCTAGCTAAGAAAATTGGAATGACCAGAAAATTTGACCTTGGTGTATACTGGGAAGCAGAAGCTGATAAGATTCAATGGGAGTATCAATCAAGTGGTGTAAATCAGAAGGAATCAGCTGATATCATTGAAGAAATTTCTGAAGCACAATTATTCCCTCACGATATTCTGATTTCTGATTGGAAAGCAGTAGATGTGACAGTCGAAGCGTTAATCACTCTCCAGAAGAAGTGCGAGTTCTGGATAGAGAAGAACGAAACGAGTATTTCCTCTATCTCTATTGGAGAAGTTCGCTATGATACTGAAGGACCACAATGGAGTTTTTCGGTTTATCCAACTAACAACGATTCATTTCTCAATCAGTTAAGCTATAACATTGGATTGACAAAGGAGAAAGGCTACAAACGTTTCATGATGACTTACCCCCTGAACTATAAGAAAATCCTTTTTGAAATGGAATGGGTTAATCAAGAGAGTAAGGAGTTTGCTCTTACATTGCTTGAGAAAATCCTTTAACTCACATTTAAGGAAGAAGCATTCATAAGTCGAATCGTCCCCTTAACGTCTTGGAGTGGATTATGATACAGGTGCCCCCAGACTTCCTTATTGACCCAATAGGATACATTCAATTCTATATTCCCATGGTCGGACCCTATATCTTTCTAGCAATACAACTATTGCTTCTGTTGATTATTTATTGGGTGGTAGTTAGGATTTTTCGAAGGTCTCTCTATGCTGTTGGTATGGGCACTGAAGCTACAGGGAGCATCACTCTAATTTTACGTCTTGTCTTCTTCATCATTTCAATCACATTATTGATTGATTCTCTGAACCCAGATATCACAGCACTTCTATCAATCACAACCATATTTGGTATGGCACTGGGTTTAGCGTTCTCTCAGGCATTGAGTAACATCGTGAGTGGATTGTATGTCCTTGTAGCTCGACCATTTCAGATTGGTGATTATGTACGGATTGGAAATACAGAGGGTATCGTAAGGGAAATCACACTCAATTATACAAGAATTCTCATGCCTGATCAAACCAGACAGCTCTTGCCTAACAGTAAGATTGTTACAAGCGAGGTTACTAATTTCCGTATCAATCTCTATGATTATATCAAAGAAAGAGAGGAAGAGTCAGAAGACAAACTTCTTGATAGGGACTATCGAATGTATCTTCGCAAGGGAATTAAGCAATTAAAGAAAATGGCTGCTGATGGAGAAGCTTTCCGTTATACCTTTGATCTCACATATCATATGAGATTTGATCATGGCGAACTGCGAAAGACATTCAAAAGAGTATGTGATGAATGGGAATCTGAATTTGTCACCAAACCCACCTACAATGTTTGGGCTGCTCCTGGTGCGGGATTAACATACCGATTCGCAATAATTGTAAAGGAACCAATGACCATTATCAAACGATTATCAGATTTTATCGATAATCTTACAACAATCTATGATATACCTGATGCAGATCCTTAACATTAGCAGGAGAGCTTATGTGGGTCCGACCCTTCATCCTGCGATAGATGTTGTAAGGAGAGTTCGAGGTGAGTGAGAACAGAGCGACAAAAGCGGGACTACCTCCTGGAACAGTAGTCCATACTGGGCCAAAACGTGTCGACAAGGTATCGTATCGAATTGTTGATTATAATGAAAAGAATCTTGAGGTAATCACAGGAGATACCCCAGATCAATGCGTTCCTCTGAAAGAAGAGGGTTTCACAAGATGGGTGCACGTCAATGGAGTTCATGAGGTTGACAAAATCGAGAAAATGGCTAGCAACTTTGGTATTCACCCACTCGTGATCGAAGACATTTCCAGTACCTCGCAAAGGCCTAAGGTTGAGATCCTCAAGGATGGAGTCTACGTAGTTCTAAAGGCGTTCACCTATGATGACGAGAAAGATACAATCTATTCAGAACAGATCAGCATTATCCTTGGCAAGAACTTTGTACTCTCTTTCCAAGAGTCTGCTGATGACATATTTGAACCAATTCTCAAACGGATTCTGTTAGCTGGTAGTAGATTGCGTAGAACTCTCTCAGATTATCTTACATATGCTTTAGTCGACCTGATAGTTGACAACTACTTTGTAGTTCTTGAGGTAACGGGAGACAAAATCGAAGAGCTTGAGGATGCAATAGTAAATAGCTTCTCAGAAGATTATCTAGCAAGAATCTATGACCTAAAGAGAAGCCTTCTGATGCTGCGGAAATTCATCTGGCCACTGAGAGAAGTCGTATTCCGATTGAATCGAGATGAAGCGACTCTTATTGAGGAGGAAACCCAGATCTATCTCAGAGACCTCTATGACCACGTCATTAGAGCTACTGACCATGTTGAAACCTATAGGGATTCTCTCACAACCATGCTGGACATCTATCTGACGAACCTGAATAACAGAATGAACGATATCATGAAAATCCTTACAGTCATCTCAACTATCTTCATCCCAGCAACTTTTCTTGCGTCGATTTATGGCATGAATTTCGTATTCATGGGTCCAGAATTACAATGGGTTTATGGATACCCAATGCTTCTATTTTCGATGCTCTTTATTGGAATCATTCTGCTTGCGTATTTCAGGAAGATCCGATGGATTTGATATGTTAATGAGGTGTTCTTTGAATGTCAAAAACGGTATCCGAATCAAGAACTTTAATGACTCAAACTGTATTTCCCAATGATGTCAATAACAATGGGACACTCTACGGGGGCCGACTTCTTGATTGGATTGATACGATAGCAGGTATTGTTGCTAAACGCCATTGTAGGACTGATGTTGTAACGGCTTCAATTGATTCTCTGAATTTTCTGAATCCCATTTTCCAGAGAGATATTGTCAATTTGGAAGCTTGGATAAATTATGTAGGTCGAACCTCAATGGAAATTGAGGTCAGGGTTACATCTGAGGACCCAATCACTGCAGAGATCAGAAAAACATGTAGAGCATTTCTCACCTATGTGGCGGTTGATTCTAAGAGTAATCCGATTAAAGTCCCACGTCTTGAATGTTCTAACAAAGAAGAGATTGGAAGAGCAGAGTTGGCAAAGAAAAGGCGAGTAGAACGACTCCGTTTACTTGAGCTTGAACCAACTGAATGGTAGTATTGTGAGTGACAATTATTATACGTTCCAAATCTAATACAACCTGAGTTGTTATGGCTGAAATTAAATTCGAGGGTGTAAATTCGAGTATCCTGCTTGAGTATTTGGGTACATACACCGATGTTTCATGGAAGAAGACTTGGTCCTTTGAAGGAATGGTTGTTGGATTTTTCGAGTTCAAACCAAGGCTACTTCATGGTGACTGTGTTGTTAATCTCATTGTTGAAATAGACAGTATTACTGACAAGAGCAATGTTCGCATTAAACCACATGGCGGTGGCGGGTCACGTCATGATAGGGGAAGAATAGAAACCTTTTGGAAAAAGATACGTGCAGACCTAGTCGCTCTTGCTAATGAGCACTGCTGGAAATTTGAAATTGTAAAACCTAAATATCGTGGTGAAATCTGTCCTTATTGCACCGCTATATACAGCTATCAACGTGACAAAATCCTTGACGATGGAAGTGTCAATTGTCAAAACTGTAATAGGAATTTCACTCCAGATGACGTTGTGCAAGACCAAGACATCGCTGAGATTGGAGAAGTGCTGGGAGATTCATTTGCAGGTAACTGATAGTCACGTTCTATCGGTGACTTCGTATCTATGCTTCCTTCAACCTATAGATTAGCTCGTGATTTTCTTCACCAGCAACCTCAACCTTACCCCATTTGAGGAGCCCCATGAGGTTCCAGACAAGAAGGTCTTTGGAAACTCGATCTTTTCAGCTGACGCTGATACAGATGCTGGAACCAACCGAATGGTAGAAAATCTGGAACGTTTAAATAACCGTAAGCTTCACGACGGGATTACTGGAGGTATAGGGAATGAGTTATTCAACAATATCCTGGCCTAGGGCATGTGTTGGTTGTGGAACAACAGAAAATGAACTGAGAATGTATACCGACACATGGAGTTCAACCGATTCAAGACAATCGGGTCGAAAAGTTCGACATACCACAGTTAGTGTTGGAATAAGTGTTCATCTATGTCCCATATGCCTGGATGAGGCAGATTACCAACACAGAGCGGGTGTTAGGAAATACAAGATAGCGATTAAATGGACTCCGATTCTGGCATTGGCAATTGCGTTCTTCTGGATGATGCTTGCTTTTGTTCTAGCGGTCCAAGCTACTTACCCCCTTGTCTATGGTATATTGACTTACATTGCAATAATGACTTCAATTACAGGATATTGGAGCTGGCTAGCTCTTGGAGGTTTGGTGTATTCAATAATCCCGAACCTATATCTAAATGGTTACAAATCTAGATTAGACGAACCATACAATCACTATATGAATCTCCTTCAACAAGGATCAAATATCTTATTCCAATTTAGCGATGCAACCTATTACAATTTGTTCTCAATACAAAACCCAGGAACTCAGGTTCGCAATAGCGAGGGTAGGTTTTTGCCTAATGTTATAGGTAGATTTTCTAATATCCTATGTGTATTGGCAATAGTTGCAATTTTACCTCTAATCATATTCCCAACTATCGGAGTACCTATGATTTTCGGATTGCTGGGTGGTTTCGTTATTCTGGGAGGTGTGATGTATCTTACACTCTTGAGACTACCTATGGCAAATTTTGGGGTAGTATCTAAAGCTACAGGAGGTATGAATTATGAATAGAAAAGCAATGATGAATTTGATCATCCTCACGTTCTTCTTAATCATCCCTCTCGCGTATGCAGCTCATCCGGATGGATTCTTCTATCGCATTGAGGACACTGAATGGGAGGTTGATGTGACCTACGACGTCACTGTGCTCAATGACACTCTTACCTATTACACCAACGTTTCAATTTCAGATAGGATTCATTTCAGCCTATCACCTTCGATCGATGATGCAGATCCAATTGACCATGAACACGAATTAACTGAGTTAGCTGATTATCCATATATCGAAGGAGGATCTGTGAGTGAGTCTGGTAGCGGATATGCAGTCCCACTTGCTACGCCATACTGGTCCAATGATTCGTATGTCATGGATGATACACCCCTTGGCGATGCATTTGATGCATGGTTGTGGGCGGTTATCTTTCCTGTAGGTAATTGGCCATTACTAACAGATGTATTAGAGAGCGTAGGACATTCCGGTGCATGGTATGTTTTCACTCCTTCAAATTTCGATGTCACAGTCAGTGAGAACGATACGGTTTGGGGATTTAGAGAAGAGGCCACATTCGACGTGGGGGAGGAGCCATATCATACATATGACGTGTCTTATTCAAAATATGATGGTTCACTGCTTAGTTGTTACTTGAAACGACACTCAGAAGGCCGCTATGATTTGATTCTGACATTGGAGCGCGTTTCAAGTTCAGGGGCTGG
>DAOWDY010000099.1 GCA_030638785.1 Candidatus Thorarchaeota archaeon | reverse complement strand
TAGACAGAACGGTTTTCAGGACTAGGAAGAAGAACATCTTTTTGTGATACCATTTCATCCGCAGCCTCAGTCATGGACTTGAAGATTCCAACACCCTTGCAGGCAAGAATCGCGGCACCAAGGGCAGTTGCCTCTTCAAGCTGTGTGCGAATCATTGGAATACCCAAGACATCAGCCTGTATCTGCATCCAGACATCGCTACGTGCCGCTCCGCCAGTAACTCGCAATTCACCTGCAGGTAAGCCCAATTTCTTCATGATGTCCAAGTTCGACCTGATATCGTATGACACTCCTTCCAATACGGACCTCATCATATGGCGTCGAGTATGTCCTAGTGAGAGACCTCCAAAGAGTCCTCGAGCATGCGGGTTCCAGTGCGGAGCACCTGCTCCAACAAAGTGGGGGAGATGAATTACTCCTTCCGAACCTGCAGGAATGGACTCCGCAGCCTCTGTTATCACTTCATACGGATCGATACCACGGTCACCAGCAACGTGACGCTCTTCTGTTGCAATATGATCTCTGAACCATCTGAGGGCGGAACCTGTTGTGAACATACTCGCCTCTACCACAAATGCGTCAGGGACAACATGTCGACTACACAACAATCTTGCATTTGGTTCGAACTTGCGCTTGCTAGAATATGCAAGGATAAAAGTTCCAGTCCCTGTTGTGGCCTTAATCGCACCCTCTCTCACCACGCCCACACCAAGAGCCGCACACTGTTGATCTCCGCCTCCTGCTACAACTGGGGTTCCTGTATTGAGACCAGTTTCTTTTGCTGCCCGCTCCGTGACTTCACCAACCAGTGTGCCTGACTCTACAGGTTTGGGAAGTTTTTCTTTAGGAATTCCCATTGCGCTGAGAATCTCATCAGACCATTCAGCTTTCTCAATATCAAAGAGCATTGTACGACTTGCATTTGAAAAATCAGTTGTATATTCTCCAGTCAATCGATGAAGAATAAAATCATGAACAAGTAGGAATTTGTCTGTGTTCTTGAACGTGTCTGGCTCATTTTGTTGAATCCACATTATTTTAGGCGCAGTGAAGTATGGATCAATGGTTAGCCCTGTCGTCTGATAGATTTTTTTCAAAGAGATCTTCTTGCGAATCCATTCACACTGTTCTGTTGTTCGCCTGTCTTGCCAGATAATAGCAGGACGTAGCGGAAGACCATCCTTGTCTACCGGAACTACGGTTTCTCTCTGATTAGTAATACTGATAGCTGCTATTCTATCAGGGCTTATGTTATCAGAGGATATTGAGGTTGTGAGAGTTTGACACGCTGTTTCCCACCAGAGTCCAGCATCCTGCTCGACCCAAGAGGGATGCGGATAAGAGCTATTGTACTCTCTATATGTCATGGAAAGTACTTTACCCTCAGTATCAAAGAAAATGGACCTGACACCAGAAGTGCCTGCATCTATTGCAACAACTATCTCAGCCATAAGGAGCACATGAATCACTCAGCTTATCCAAGATAAGAAAGCTTCGTGAAGCCAGTCTAATTGAAATTGTGATTCCTCTCCTGTATACAATAGCGCTTCGTAACGTCATAGTTCTTGTCTTAGGATAAAAGAGATAAATCGGTAAGTAAGTAAAGAGTTGGAGAGAATCAGGAATGGTAACCGCGCTTGTCACTGGTTGTGCTGGATTCATCGCGAGCCATGTTGCAGAATCCCTTCTCAAAGGCGGGAATAGGGTCATTGGTGTTGATAACCTGAGAACAGGCGTGATGGATAATATGTCTGCGTTTCTATCAGACAAGAATTTTCGATTCATTAAGATGGATATCAATGATCCAGGACTCGCAGCTGAGATTCCGGATGATTTTGATACAATATACCATCTTGCGGCAATTGCATCTGTGAAGCTCTCTACAGAAGATCCGCTCTTGGTTCACAAAGTAAATGTAGATGGCACTTTAGCTATATTGGAATTGGCAAGATTAAGAAATGTGAAGAGGGCGGTATTGAGTTCAAGTGCAGCAGTATATGGTGATCCGGAAACTCTTCCCATTCCTGAGAATCAACCCTTGAATCCCCTAAGTCCGTATGCTGCATCGAAAATAGCAGCTGAATCATACTTCGCCGCCTATGGTACTTCGTATGGAATTGAATCGGTTATTCTTAGATATTTCAACGTCTATGGTCCAAGGCAAGCATCATCTGAATATAGTGGGGTGATTGCAATCCTAGCACATCGAGCATCAAATGGATTACCTTTGATCATTGATGGAGATGGGAACCAGACAAGGAGCTTCATTTTCGTAAATGATGTGACGAAGGTGACAGTTGCAGCAGGAACCATTCCCAAAATAGAAGGTACAACAATCAACATTTCAGGAATCAGTTCTGTTTCCATTCTGAAAATTGCAGAAATGATACGGGATTCGATTTCACAAAACCCGGTTGAAATCACACACGGTCCACCTAGAGTCGGAGATATAAAAGATAGTTCAGGCTCTATGGAACAAGCGAGTGCGTTACTACAATTTTCTCCTGAAACTACCTTGAAAGAGGGTCTTCAGAAGACCCTCGATTGGTATCACGATCAGTCTAGGTGATTGTAAGTATAAGTGAAATACTATCTACGATACCAGACTCCGTCCGAAGTGTTACTACGATCAGGTATTGTGCTGAAACAATTCCAACAGGAAGATATGCCGTAATCAATGGCGTTGTACCATAAACGTCCCCCGCACCAACTTTGCCGATATCCAGAGTGAAAGTTGTGTTTGAAGGATTTAATACTGGAATCACATCTTGCCCATGCCAGATGACTGAGAAATTACCAGCCGCAGTGGTTATGTCTATACTCAGATTATGATATGTATCGTCATTATTTCTAAGCATAAGTAGAAGATTAGCAAACTCACCTGAATCCACAACCAGTGGGCTGATTGTTGCTCCTTCGATCCCAACGTCACCTTCTTCAATAGTTGTCTGGTTAAGAAGACCAAACATCTTGTAATATGCTTCAACAACATTGGTACCTAGCTCTACTCTTTCTCCAGTCTGCGCATCTACTAAGCCTACACCACCCAATTTCTGAATCACTCCCACTGAAGAGGTTTCCACAACCAGAAACACAGGAACTACAAAGAAGAGGTCCCCACCTAGATGGTACATTAATCGATTTCCATAACGGTGCTCACCCCAGAGAGCAAGTTGGGTTCTCACTGAATCCTCGGTTTCAAAGGCTTGGACTGCGGCATTTGGACCAAGGAATGTTGAGAATCCTCCTTCTCCAGCCCTATACAAGACGAGCTTACCAAAGTCCCTATCACCACAGCCCATGATGTAGAGCCCAGCAAGATTCCGACCTTGGGAATCATAGAATTCAGAGTTGTGCATGGCCACGAATCTGTCATATCCTCCAATTCGTGCAATAATGTATCTTGTATCCGATCCTTCCGGTGCCTGATGAAAGTCATTTCCTCCCTTCCAGTAGAATCCGTCAGTGACATGATAGATGTAGGCAATCTCAAGCTGGCGTTCGTAGAGGTCCTCTGGCCACTTCATCTGACTCTGAAGCCAACCAGGAGCTTCTTCCCATTCGTAATATGACATATACGTGCTATCTATGAAAAACGTTGAATTTGTAGATGGCGGATTATAGAATTTCATCTCGCCATTCTCAATATCAACAAGAACGACTCCCATGAACCTCATGTAATTCTCGTGAGCGTATCCTGTTGCAAGGCGGTAGTCTATGAATATAGAAACCGCGTAAGATAGCCCACCTTCTGGATTGACTACAATGTAGGGGTCTCTATCTACTCTGAGACCTTGGAGCATAATTGATTCAACTCTAGACACGACATCTCGTTGTAAGAGCATACTCATGTTTTGACCAATGAATGACCAAGCTTCAGGACCCATTGCAGTCATGTAGAAAGCAGACTCGAAACCACTCAGCGTATAATCCGGGGCACCTGAATATTGCGCTCCTCCAACTTCATCGTAATTTGGAAGGTTCACGAAGACAACATCAGAATAGCCAGCCCCCTCACCATAATATGTTCGAATGGGGTCACTTCTGTTGAAGAAAGCAACTAAGTCATCACCCTCAACAATATCTCCGCTGTAAGCATCAAGGATCACCATCCCCTCTGTGTGTGTGTAGAAGAGATGTTGACTTATGAAACTCGTAGTAATAGTATCAAAGTCAAATGTGAGGGGAGCAATCCAATACTCGTGATTGTTTAGATAAACAATATCTGAATCCGCTAGCTGCATCCAGTTGGTTCCAATCTGATTCTTCATTCGTAAGTAACTGGCTTGTTGGTCCCATTGTCGAACGCTAGTGAGAAACTCGACCTCACTTTCAGGTGTTGCATTCGAAGTCAGCTCATCTATTGGGTGAATTTCCATGTCCTCAAGTCCAGCTGCCCAGCTGGTGATTGCAATCTCCTTGGATGTTTCATACTCGAATTTCCACTCGATATACTTGTCACCATCCATTGGGATGCTATAGAGCAACACTTGAGCTATAGGCATCACTATGACCATGCCAATCAGAACTATCGCCAATAAACTGAATCGACCTGACGAGCCTGCAAAGGGAATCATGCGTTCGATTTTGAGCCGTCTGAGCTCACTATTGAGATGCGATTGATCTTGCATCAGCAGAGCTACACGGTGTCGATAATCCTCTAAATTCATTGTCCCAGATTCATACTCCTCTCGGATGGATTGCATCTCTCCTTGGAGCCGAGAAATATCTCCCTCCAGTTGTATGATTTTTGATCGGTGCCTATGCAGAACATTACCTTGGCGAGCACGCATTGCAGCAAAAGCAATCCCAGCTATTATCGATGAAGCCAGAGCAATAACTAAAGTAATGTAGGACATCCATGTTCCTGCATTCACTGTCCACATTGGTACGCTCAGAATCTCTAAAACAATGATGAATGATGCTGCAAATAGAATTTTGGAAATGATGACATAGATATCCCGATTTCGTGACAGCATCTCCGTTCCCACACTTAGACCAATTCTTGCAGCTGTTACAACAAGAAAAGTTGCAATGAATCCGAGAAAGAGCTGGTATGCTTCTAGGGCGGGTATAAGGCCTACAATAGCGCTTGATGGAGTAGCAGGAGAGAATGGTAAAGCAAAGAGCGATGAGAGTTGCTCAGATGATATTGAGATGGCCCCAGTATCTGATAACAACATCAGGAATGTCACATTCTGTCCTGTTATCGAATAACCTCCCGTTGAGATGTAGAACAGAAAGAAACCTCCAAAGACAAGCAATCTCCAGAGAATTGCTGTTCTTGGTTCTAGTCGTTTTACAGTAGGACCCGTCTGTGAGAGTGCAGATACAAAGGTAATGAATGTCGATCGTTGAGGTAAAGTAATCATACTGCTAAGGAACGCAAGGAAGAACGAGGAGAGGAATATCCGATTGTCAAGAGTCCAAGTCCCCCAGAAGTCAACACCTGCCTTGGTTGAATAGGTACTTTGGAAGATACTTTGACCCAAAACCCAACCATAGGTTGTAACAGCGACCAAAGTAACTGCTACTATGGTGATAATGAGTGCTATGAGGAGTCGTAGATACTTCACAGGAATACAGGCCTCTAACGTCTAAGATGACACAGTTTTGGCAGGGAAGCATAAGAGGCTTGCTTATTGTGCTGAAATGACCGACATGATGTAAACTTGTAAATTCGATATCATTATCAGGAACGATGATTGAACCATGAAGCTATGGGCGCTCCTCTTTGGTTTGTATCCCTCATAAAGAAGACTTTTCCCAATATACGAATGATTGCAAAAATGACTAACATTCCAATCATTGGTAGAATCGTGGATAAAATGCTCTTTGAGGGGGATGACATTATCTATCTTCCGAAGGACAACGTTGTGAAGATAAGAATCGGAAAAGAGATGGAGAAACCAACTGAAACAGCGGTTCCATCCGAGATTGTGCATCAATTTATTGACAAGGCAAATCATCATTGGATAATGAATTTCTGTATCTGCAGGGATTCAAAGAGTTGTGAAGACTATCCTCAGGAATACGGATGTCTCTTCATGGGTGAAG
>DAOWDY010000015.1 GCA_030638785.1 Candidatus Thorarchaeota archaeon | reverse complement strand
CCAGCCTGATTTTGTAGAAGCATGGAACGGTTTTGGAATCGTACTCAGAGAACAAAAGAAATACGCTGAAGCGGAGAAGGCTCATCGTAAAGCAATAGAACTTCGACCTGATTTTGCAGATGCTTGGTTCAATCTTGGAATCGCACTCGTTTATCTAGATAATTACGAAGAGGCTAACCGAAGCTGTCTTAGGGCTGCAGAAATCCAACCTGAACTTGCAGAAAGAATGATTGAGGATATCGAACGTATAATGAAGGAAATTCGGAATAGGATGTAATTTGCATCCAGTTCCTCTGTTTTCTTTTTCTTTCGGTCTAAGGATTTACCGTTTTCTCCATTTTAGCAAAATCACAACAACTACTATGACTGCAGGGATAACTAACAAAATGAGATAACCCGAGATATCTGGAGTGGTTGGGTCTGGTGAACTTTCGATTTGTAGAATTTCCAGACCATCTTCTCCATCAGCAACGTAAATCAAATCACCGATTACTTGTACTCCTGCAGCACTTCCACCATCGTAATAGTGCATGGTCTCATTCAGGTCAGTAAGGTCGCTACTGTCAATAAATTCCAAGCCGTCATTCCTATCAGCAACAATTATGAAATCTTCATAGAAATCAAGGTCTACAGCATTTCCTCCATCGTAGTAACTGCCAATCTCAACAATAGATAGAGGATTACTAATATCGAATATTTTGACTCCCCCGTATGAGCACACAGTGTATGCAGTTGTTCCCTCGAAATCAATGGAAAAAATCTCACCATTAATGGTATATTCTGCAATCTCGCTAATGTTTGACAGGTCGGAAATATTGAGAATCTTCAGCTTCGTTTCTGTTGAAGATACGAAATCCGAAACATATGCTAGATTATTGTGTATCTCAACATTGAACACGTAGGTAAGTTCAGAATACTTGCAAATTTCTACAGGATCTGTAGGATCAGAGATATTCACAATCTCCAATCCATCTTCATAATCAGTTAGAAAAGCAATATCTTCGAAGATATCAAGAGCACCAACTTCTCCTCCATCATGAAATCTACCAATCTGTGTTGGGTTTTCCAAATCTGAAACGTCTAGGATCTTGAACCCATCTGTATAATCAGCTAAATAAACGAAATTTCCATCGACCTTAATTTCATGAACATGATCTATACCCTCAGTGAAATGGCTTAATTCTGTAGGATTCTCGGAATCAGATATATTGATGATCAACAATCCACCCTCAGAATCAGAAACAAATGCTGCATCACCTTGAACATGTAGATTTGCAGCCCATCCGTCGGTATCCAACTGCCCAATCTCTATGATTTCGAAAGATTGAGCTGAGGCATGATTAACGACATTTAGATTAACTCCAATAGCAAATATTAAACATGCTATGACTAGAACAGGAATTTTATTCATACGTAATCACTCGTTGAATGAATATCCGTGATGCGAGTGTCCGAACCACGAACCTAATTTCAGGGAAAACTGGCTACATTTACTAAATAAGAATACATATTGGCGCCGCGTCGTTTTTTTCGTCAGTCAAATGAATACGAATCCGTGATCATAACTCTGTTTGAGTCTTGTCACCATCTTTGCTTTGAAGCCCTTTGTGAAATCCTCAGTGAATAAATAGGCCTTCAGAAAACTCTCAAGAACGTCTTGAAACTTCTTTACTTCCTGAGATTTTGGGCTAATCTTTCTAGTAGCTGAAATGAATTTTGATAGCTTTGCTTTGGCCCCGATCATTTTTTGAGCTAATCTCTCGCTATAACTAAGCATAAAATCTGTGAACGAAATCGCGGGTTGATACAACTTGATTCGTGTCCCATCTTTCTTAGTGACTTTAATGACACCCAGCTTCACAAATTGTGAGAGTAGTTCTGAGATGGTACTCCGAGGTAGAAGAGTTGACTTCTCTATCATCTCTTGAGTGGTAGAACGTTCAAGAAAGACATCATGTAACACCATCATTTGATTGGCAATTGTCTGTGAGTATAGTGGATTGAGATTCGCCTTCATTCCAGAAAAATATTCATTCTTTAGGAGTAAATATTCAGAAACAGGTTCTTCTTCTGATTTTGATGTCGTTGTGTTCGTTCTTAATTCTTCTAAGAATTCCTCAATTTCCGATTTCTTCAGAATACCGCTATCTTGAGTATCTTGAGCATCTGTACCATGGGTGAAATCGGTTTTCAGTAACTTTCTGAATTGTTCAATACTGGAAGAGCGAAGTGAATGAATCAATGTGAGATACAGCTGCATGTTGAAGAGGTAGTCAATGAAACGTCGTACTGCTGTGCCTTCACCTGTCCGCTCTTTCACACGTTCAATCGATGCTTCTATTTGAATTATTTCAAAACCCTGTACCTCTAGACGTTTCTCCCACAGGTCGAGAATGAATGACTCAGGAGAACCATCATAGGTGTAGTACCGCTTTCGGTCGCCTCTCTTCATAACCGTCTTCACAGGCATCAGGAGCTGAATCTTCTGAAGCGTCAGAGATATTGTTGCTTGAGAGTAACCTGTCAATTCCATTATTCTTTCTTGGCTAATTGGTTTAGGTTCGGTTAATATTGAAATAAGACACCCCATGAAATTTCGCGGATATGGATCCCCACGACGGGTTTCCTCTATATATTTGACAAATGCTCTCTTTGTTTTCTCGAGTGTCATGTTGAGTGCCTTCTGATTAGTGTTTCAGTCTTCTGATAATTGTTGACTTCACTATATTGCCTATTTCGCAAATATTTAAAAGTTACGAAACATACTATATCTTGAAGAAAATGACTACTAATAATGATAGTAAACCATACAGACGGAAAATCACAGGTGAAGAGAGACGATGTCTATCGGCTCCAACCTTCCATATCTCACTTGGATTAAGGCTTCGAGGTCAGATATCAGAGGAAGCATTGAGAAAAGCTGTAGATAAGATGCTTGTCACCTATCCCCTTTTAGGAGCAAAGATTGAGTGGAATAAAGAAGATGCCCAATGGTCTACGACCGAGGGAGCAGCTGAAGTGCCAGTGAAAGTGTATAACAGAGAGTCTGATGAAAGCTGGAAACAGGTTGTGAATGAAGAGCACTCGATTCCACTCAGAACATCAAAAGGACCATTAACCAGATTCATACTGGTGAAAGGAGCCGATACATCAGAACTGATAGTTTTCTGCCATCATGCAATCAGTGATGGGCGGTCCCTTCAATTTGCACTGAGGGAAGTTCTGTTACATCTCAAGGATCCTAATCGTGAACCATCTAGGTTCCCTGAAGCACCACCACAGACACCAGAGATATTACCAGAAAAGGTCTCAATGGGAAAACTAAGGTCGGTGATTCTTAACAAAATCAATCAGAAGTGGGAAGAGGTAAAGACAGTATTTGATGAAGAAGACATGTTGAACATCTGGGAGTCGTTCTGGAAGAACTCAGACTATTGTATTGAAACAATAGAGTTCGATAGAAACGATACTCAGAAACTGGTTGAAGTGTCCAGGAAGAATGAAGTCACCCTTAACTCTACTCTCCTTATTGCTCTTCAAAAGGCACGAATTGAAGCAGTAGGTCCTTACAATGGAAAAACCAAATTAGGAACAGCTGTGGATACAAGACAGCGACTGCGTGTTGATTGTAGTGATGCAGTCGGTTACTATGCAGGTTCTTCTATCGTCCAGTACAAGTACAAAGAAAAATCATCATTTTGGGATAATGTTCGTAAATTCCACAAAGACCTAAGCAAAGAGTTGAAGGATAACAAGGTCTTCGATGGTACACTTGCTTACAACGCACTTGATCCCACTCTAATTGATGCTATTCTTTTCTTAATGGTCGGAGACCAAGTAGAACCACATCAGAGCCGATATGCCAAGATATCAGAATTCGTTCGTCGGAAAGATGAGATTGTTGTGAAGAATATTGAAAGGTCCAAGGAAACAGCTCCTGATATCCTAATAACAAATCTAGGAAGAATGGAACTACCAGATGAAATTCCTGGAATCGAGATTGAGAGATCATTCTTCACACCATCTTCAAGTCTAATAATGGAGAATGTCCTTGGAGCATCAACAGTTGGAGGGTGTTTAACAATCACTCTGAACTATCATAGTGCCTATTTCGATGGTGAGAAGATAAGGAAGATACGAATCAGAGCAGAAGAAATTCTCAGAGAAATTCTGGACGAGTAGAATCTCAGGATATGGGGGATTTACCCCCACATCATTACTATATTCATTAAACTTATATAAGCTAAATAGATATGAAATTCATGACTCAGGAACATGTGGAACGTCTTGAAAACCTAGAGAGATATTGTAAGACAGTTCCGGATAAGGCACCTTGTTGTGAACCATATGATCAAAGAAAAGCAACGATTGATGGGTTTCGAGAGTCGTTTGAAACAGTAGGCCCAGAGATTTTCACTGCAACAATACGGACCGGCATTGTAATGTTATTGCTCAAAGTTGAGGATGCTTGTGTCTGTGAGTTTCAGTATGCTCTAAATGAACCGAGACAGCCCCTGATGTCACATCATCTCCGCAAAATGAAACAGGCAGGTTGGCTCAAGAGTGAGCGAAAAGGTCGCTGGACATACTATTCATTGGAGCTCAAGAAGCGTACTTCAATGATGGACCTCATTGGTTTTCTAGGAGATGAATGATTTTGTCAGTTGCATTCATGGCAGCGTTGGAAGATGTTCCTGAGAGTTATGACAAAGCCTTTGATGATGTATTAGAAGGACGATCCAGTCAAGTCCGTGAAACGATTCTAGAATTAGTGAAACCCGGAATGAGGGTCCTCGATCTAGGATGTGGTCCAGGTCTTTTCGCAGTAGAAGCAGCTAAGAAGGGAGCCTCGGTTGTTGGAATAGATGCAGACCAAAAAATGATAGATGCTGCAAAAGCGAAAGTAACAGGAATAGAGAATCCACCTGTGTTCATGGCGGACAATATTCTGAAGCTTGGAGAATTCGAGGATTATGAAATCACCCAAGCTCGAAAAGATGATGATATTGACACAAATGCAGTTACTGATGGAGAATATGATCTCGTTGTAAGTACTTTCTTGCTTTCTGAACTGAAACCTCCTCAGAGACAATTATTCATGCATATTGTTCAAACTCTGCTTAAGAAGGGAGGTCACTTTGCAATTGCATCAGAAACGCTTCCAAAGAATTCCTCCGATAGGAAGACATTCTGGAAGAACAGGTCTCTTGCAGAGAAAGAAGCAAGGAAGAGATTTCCTGCCCCCATTCAGAATTTACAAGAATTGTCTAAAGAAGCAGGACTTGATATCTCCGAACACAGTCTTTTCGGACCAGAGATTACTCTAATCATCGGGAAGAAAGGCGACTCAATACCAACTAATAGATACCAGAATAGATCTCTGCAATATCAAGGGCCGAAGGCAAAATCAAGAATCTGGTACAATCATACTACAGGCGGGTGGAGAGGTATTCCTATCAAGACTGGTCTATACAAGGCGGGGAATCCATCTCAGGATAGTCCTGTAGTTGTTACTGCAAATTACGAATTAACATACTATACAGTCATGAGAGCTTTGGCAAAAGATGGAATTGATGCATGGGTACTCGTCTGTGACACTGCAGGAATCAACGTGTGGTGCGCAGCTAGAGGAATTCACTTTGATAGCGAGGATGTGATTCAAATGATACGTATAACAAGATTATCAGAATTTGTGAATCATAGAGAACTTCTCTTACCTCAGCTAGCAGCTGCTGGTATGGATCCAGCTAATATTCGTGAACGAACAGGCTTCAGAGTCAGATATGGCCCTGTTAGAATTCAAGACCTCTCAGAGTGGCTGAAATTGGACAAGCCCCGTCCAAAGCCAAAGAAAATGGCTAGTGTTACTTTCAATTTCAGAGAAAGAATGGAACAGACTGTAGCGCATATTCCATTCCTATTTGCTGCTATCCTTGCAAAACCGATGGCAGCGGTTCTTGCACTGACCCTACTTTCAGGATTAGGACTCACAGTTCTATTCCCTGCATTTGTTTCAAGCATTTTCCCAGCTACTCTCTATGCGCTTCTTCTCATGGTGGGATTCAATTTTGCTCTATTTGGAAATGCATTTGTTCTAGGTGTTTTATTTCCAATTCTTCCATCAAAGGACAACTCGTTCTGGAGAAGAGGTCTCGGACTTGCAGGGATCACATTACCACTTGCAGCGGTAATTATGGTAGTTATGCAGGTTTCATGGACTGTTTTTGTGACGTGGATGGTGATACAATTTGTTATGTCCACATCACTGACGTTGGACTGGTCAGGAATGACTGCAGTGAGCGACCCCAAGGTAATAAGAAGAGAGTACCCCTATATGATAACAACATTGAAAGTGGGGTCTATCTTTGTGATATTGTTCAATCTACTCGTATTGGCTATAGGCTGGTGATATTATGACAATTGTAGTACAGAAGAGCGATCTTGACATTTCATATGACCCAACGAAATGTAATCGTTGTGGAATTTGTTTAGAGGTTTGTCCGTTCAATGTCTGGGAACTTCCAGAACAAGGTCCAGCCATTTTAGCTAGAGCGGAAGACTGCACCAACTGCACTGCGTGTGCTAAGAATTGCCTTGGCAATGCAATATCTGTAGCCAACATGGGTTGTGGGTGTATCTGGAACGAAGCGTCTCGCCGGCAAACTAACCGTAAGGATACGGTTGTAGGGTCCGATGAACAAGAAGACCAGGAATCTTGTGGATGCGGCACCTCCTGCTGTGGATGATATTCTGAAAGAATTCTATGAAATCATAACCGGCAGAGATTAAGTGCGGTAGATTAGGAGGTTGTACACCTCTGGTGGCAAACATGAAGGGTATTTACTATAACCTCAAGCTCTACAAAGCAGTTTTGAAAAAGATTGGACTTGCAACGAAATTCTCAATGATTAAGTATAGAGAGGATTGGCCAGAGCCAGAGATAATGCATCCAAATCAAGTCAAGGTGAAAACACGTCTTGGCGGAATTTGTGCTGGGGATATACACCAAATTGATGTTTCTCTTCCCTTTTCTGCAAGTATTATAGCTAGAAAAGAGAATCCATTCCAAATGGGGCATGAGTTAGTTGGTGAAGTGGTGAAGATTGGGGATGAAGTAAAGGATGTTAGAATTGGAGATCGTGTTGTCTTCTCGCCAATGATACATTGCGAAGCCTATGGATTTGATCCGTGCAACAGTTGCAGAGAGGGACACTACAGCACATGTCAGGCGATTGCTGGATTTGGTGATGGTTCGAATCTAGAAGAGACCTACGGAGGAGAAGGAAAATTTGGAGGGTTTGCAGGTGGTGGTTTTAGTGAGTATTTCGTTGCTTTTGAAAAGCAGTTGACAGTAATATCAAAAGAAGTCCCGGACAACATAGCTGTTTTAGCAGAACCTCTAACAATAGGAATCCACGCCGCCCTACGGAAATTGCCTCAAGATAATGAGACATCCCTCGTAATCGGAGGTGGAATAATAGGTCTTATGACCGTTGCTGCAATTCGAGCTCTGAATTCGAAATGTAGGATAATCACAATTGCAAGATACCCATTTCAGGCTGATGCCGCGAAAAGGCTTGGAGCAGATGAGGTGATCACTGAGAGAAATACAGAAACTTTGTATGAAAAAATAGTAGAATTGACCAATGGGATTCTAGTTAAACCAGCCCTTGGGAAACGCATAGTATACGGCAACACAGGTCCGGATATCATCTTTGATACAATTGGATCCGATTCGACAATCGATGATGCTCTTCGTTTGATTAAATGTAATGGAACAATCGTACTTATCGGGATGGCGTTGGGAGTAACAAAGAAGACTGAATGGGCGCTGCAAATATACAAAGAGATTGATGTTCTCGGATCTATGAACAGTGGCCTTGAGGAGTGGAATGGCGAAAGAATTGATGCTTTAACTTTAGCTGCGAGGTTTTTGGAAATGAATCCTGATAAATACAAGGGACTTGTGACACATGAATATGGGATCGAGAATTACAAAGCTGCATTCAAACTAGCAATGAACAAACGAAAAGACAATGCGATCAAGGTTAGCTTTACTTTCATATGATGCTGAGAAAGTTAATCATCAAGAGCGGCGCTCAATAATTCTATAAGGTACTCTCTACTCTTTCTGTATTCAGCTCCTTTTTTTGGCCCGAGAAATTCATCGATATCTGAGAGGTTATCCTGAATATCAAGTATTTTGATTCTTTTAGCTTCTTCTGGACCGTCCACTAGTTGTTGTTGGTAAATTTGGTTTCTGTCTGGAGTGCCTCTCTCAGGTTTTGTAAGGGCCGCTACTATTCTAGATACCTTGCTACCGAAAGTTTCAGTGATTTCTTCAATTTTGATATCAGTGTCTTCGACGACATCATGAAGAACTGCGGCAATAATAGCTTCAACACTCATGCCAAGACTTTGAGCATGGATTGAAACGCGAATTGGGTGAATAACATATGGAACTCCATCTCCGCGAGAAGTACCACTATGAGCTGAAAATGCGACAATAAAAGCTTGGGATATTCGATTCAACTCATTTTGTGTTAGTTCTCGAACGTTCATGACTCCAAGGAGTTTATGATAGAACT
>DAOWDY010000171.1 GCA_030638785.1 Candidatus Thorarchaeota archaeon | reverse complement strand
GTAAAGAAATAGTTAGTGAAACCATTACTTCAGAGCATGTAGTATGATTGCTGCAGTTCCTGCAGGACCAATGTCAACTTTAGCATCAAGGGATACGCACTCGCCAATGTCCATCTCTTTTCTTGAGAATGAGCTGGTACCACCTGAGAGAGCAATAATCATCCTCTCTCCAGAGTTCACACGACCCTTAAGTTCATCAAACTTAATCCGGTCCTTTGTCAGAACAGGTGATACAATCATGAGAGGCTTGTCAACTTCGAACAACTCTACTGCGTCCCGAAGATCAGGTAAAACCGTAAAGTTGCGTTTCATTTTAATTGCAAGACGATTTGCATCAGGAACACCTGACTGAGCTGCTGACCCTTCAGCTCTGGTCACTACAAAATTGTAGAAACCTAGGCCATACACAACCTGAGCTGCTTCCACCAATCGAGAAACTGAATGAACATTATGTAGCACTACAAACACATTCTTTGAATCATCAGTCAATTTGGGCTATTACCTCCTCTGAAATTAGACGGGATATTAGGGGGGGAACCGATTCACCTACTTGATTGTATTGGCTCTCTGGGTGTCCTTTGAATATGAAATCATCGGGATATGACATCAGACGAGCATGCTCTCGAACTGTCAAGAGTCTGTCTTGGTATGGATGAATATATCGTGAGAGTCCTATGATAGAGGTCGATACCATATCGGGATATAGACGTACCCAGTTAGGTAGAGGCTTTTTTCTTGATGTTCTGAAGTATCTTGCACCCCGACCCCAAGAAGTTTTTCGAATCTTCTTCTGCTTATCATCACTCACCACAGTTAGATTGTGATTTGGTACAGGTTCATAATACTGGAGCAATGCATCAATATCAAGTGGAGGGAGATCGCTGATTGCCTCCATAACTGTGGGTGGTCGCTTTCTAGGTAGAGCTAGTTCGATATTGCTCATGAATAACCTCAGCCGCTTTGAGGGATTGCCATGTTTATGTGATCGAATGAGGTTGAAGTATACTTCATCAAACCCCATTCTGCTGAATTCATTCTGGGCAATCTCCTTTCCTCCACCCTTCATCAGTGCCGCGACATTTTCTATCACAAAGACCTGAGGAGAAAGATTACTGATTAGTCGAATAGTATCTAGAAGCAACCGGGCAGTACCTGTACCATAGATTCGCTCTGCAGCTGGACTATCGCTAGTTGGATTGGCTAGGCTGAATTCCTCACAAGGAGGAGAAGCAACGATGATATCAGGAGGGCCACCCATTATGTCAAGAACCTCGTTACTATGAAGTGAGCCAATATCTCTCTGCAGGACCATTGCATCTGGATAGTTCTCAGAGTACGTTCTGAGGGGGACAGGATCAGCATCTATTGCAAGGTGCTTCCCTTTGATAATTGAAGTGAATCCATGAGAGAATCCACCTGCACCACAGAACAAGTCCAATACTCTATACATTGTAGAATCATCACTTATTTCGTCTACAATTGAATAACCAGCTGGACTTTATGAAGGGTCTTGTAGGGTTCTCAGAGATTCGCCTTCTGTTGAAGGAAGAGTTCAAAAGTCCCGAGCTGTTACGAGCCTCTCACACCTTGGATTGAGAGTGATGAAATGGGTGCCGGAGCAGGCCACGGGAAAAGCATTTTGTTTGGAGAGCATTTTGTAGTGTATGGAATGCCAGCACTGGCTGCAGGAATAGATGCAGTAACTACTGCAAAGGTCACACAGAAGGAGTGGCCAGGATGGACTCTGGACGACCAGAGACCTGAGGTTGCAGGGTATAAGACTAAGAAAATGGATGAACAGAAGACCTCTATCAACAATGTGCTAAAACATCTTGGGGTTGATGTGTCGAAAAGAGGTATTCACATCGAGCTTGGGGGGGATTTGATTTGTGCTTCGGGATTTGGTGCAAGTGCTGCCAGCTGCGTATCACTAGCACATGCACTGAATGAGGAATTCAACTTAGGATTTGATAAAGCCAAGATAAATGAGGCCGCCTACGAAGGAGAGAAAGGATATCATGGGACTCCTTCTGGAATTGATAACACTGCCTCAACCTATGGTGGATTGGTATGGTTTGTCAGAGATTTAGATGGAGGTCCACCCACATTCAGACCAATCACTCTGGACAATTCTGTCAACTTCATTATTGCATCCACAGGAATCACTGCGAGTACAACAGAAGTCGTAGGCGATGTCAGGGCCAAAAAGGAAGCTGATCCTGAGTGGTTCAATAGTATTTCAAAGGAGTATGAAACTCTTGTCAATGAAGCCCTTTCGGCTTTGAGGGACAACGAAGTGGCAAAAGTAGGTCAGCTCATGAATAGAAATCATGAATTACTGCAGGAACTCACTGTTTCTTGTAAGGAACTTGATGATTTGGTATCAATAGCAAGAGATAATGGAGCTGTAGGTGCAAAAATGACAGGAACAGGTAGAGGCGGAAATATGATTGCAATTGCCTCTGTTGAAGCATCAAGAAACAAGATTGCTGCAGCCCTTGAGAGGGGTCGTGCGGCTTTCGTGATTAAAACATCATTTGGAGTGTAGATGGAGGTATCTGAGTGATATTCGAGGAATATGTTAACATTCTAGGACAAAAGGGCGAACTCATAACAGTGAAGAAAGAGATTTCGAAAGAATTCGAGATAGCTGGCTTTCTAAAGGCAGTTGAACCAAAACCTGTACTCTTTGAGAACGTTTCTGAATCAGAGTTTAGAGTGGCAGGTAACTTGCTTTGCACAAAAGGTCAGATAGCTGATTACTTTGGGATCAAGACAGAGGAAATCATTCCTACTCTAGCCAATGCGATAGAAAACCGTAGTTCACCTGAGGTAATTGACAATGCTCCTTGTCAAGAAGTTGTTGAGGATATTGTTGATCTGAATAAACTACCAATTATGATACACAATGAGGTAGACGGAGGGCCTTACATATCCTCAGGTGTAGTTGTAGCATCTGATCCAGATTTCGGTCAAAATCTTGACTTTCATCGTGCAATGCAGATTGAGAAAGACAAAATGGTTGCCAGAGTTGTAAAAGGTCGAGACTTTGCAAAATTCCTTGAAAAGAATGGCGAGGTGGATGTAGCCTTCTGTATAGGAAATACCCCTGAAGTACTGATTGCAGCAGCAACTTCCGTCGAAACTGGTATCAACGAACTTGAAATCGCTAACGCATTGAAACCCATCAGAGTCACGAAGGCAACCACCGTTGATCTTATGATTCCAGCAGATGCTGAGTTTGTCCTTGAGGGGCGTATCTACCTTGAAGAGAGACATGCAGAGGGTCCATTCATTGACCTCACTGAAACTGTTGATGTAATCCGAGAAGAACCAATCTTCGAGGTCAAGAAAATCACTCATAGAAAGAATGCAATATGGCAGGGTCTCTTACCAGGACGCTCGGAGCATAAGGTCCTCATGGGTATGCCACGAGAACCAACTGTATTCAGAAAAATCAAGGAGAGAGGGATTGACATTCTTGATGTCAATATAACACCAGGTGGATCTAGCTGGTTGCATGTCGCAGTCAAGGTAAGAAAGAAGCATGAGGATGACGGTCTGAAGGCTCTTGAAGCAGCATTTGCAGGTCATAGAAGTGCAAAACACGTATGGGTATATGACGATGACATCGATATTTATGACCCTGAGCAGCGGGAATGGGCGATGGCCACACGGTTCCAAGCGGATGTTGATCTTCTTATCAAAGACAGGGAACCTGGAAGTTCTCTAGATCCTAGTGCTGAACCAGGGACGAAGCTGACCACCAAAGTAGGGTTCGATTGCACGAAGGTTCTTGATGAAAGTGGAAAAGGAAAATCTTTCGACAAGGCTGCATTTCCTGAGGTTGATCCAGACAAATTCATGGGGTAGTAATAGTGGGACTTGATCTTACTGCAGAAGAGAAAGAGATGCTCGATGGTAAGCATGGAAAGGCTACAATGAAAGCCATGGAGATTATCACAACATTGGGTGAAATCTACGGTGCTGAACGCTTGATTCCAATTTCAAGTGTGCAGATAGCTGGTGTTTCCTACCATAATCTTGGAGAGGCAGGACTAGAGTATCTCTCAGAGATAGCTGTTGACGGAAGAGTCCGTGTGCTAACAACGCTGAATCCTGCAGGTATGGATCTTGAAGAGTGGAAAAAACACGGGATTAGTGAAGATTTTGCAGAAAATCAACAGAGAGTTGTAGACGCTTTTGCAAGGATGGGCGTAGTGACTACTTGCACTTGTACGCCTTATCTAATCGGAAACCTGCCACACTTTGGTGAGCATATCGCATGGGCTGAGTCCTCTGCAGTCTGTTTCTCAAATTCTGTAATCGGAGCCCGTACAAACAGAGAAGGCGGACCAAGCGCTCTTGCATCCGCCCTCACTGGACGAACAGCAGAGTATGGATTCCATCTTGATGAGAATAGAGTGGCAAAGGTCAAGTATGATGTTCAGGTAAAATTAAGGAATACTGATGATTTTGGCCTCTTGGGTCAGGTTATTGGTGAACGTACACGGAAAGCAATACCGTACATCACTGGAATACCTCATGCGACTTCAGAGGCACTGAAATCGTTTTGCGCATCCGTTGCTACGTATGGCGGTGTCGCGCTCTTTCATATGGAAAATATCACCCCTAACAGGACAAGCATTCCAGAAGAGATTGAGATAGTGACTCAAGCAGACTTGGACCAGGCAAGAAAAACCTTGGATGATGAAAATGCAGTGATTGACTTCATCAGTATAGGTTGCCCTCATGCCAGTATCGATGAGATTGCCAAAATTGCGGGCATGTTGGATGGTAAACAAGTTACTGAAGGAAAGACTGTCTGGATAACTACAGCCAAGCCGACCAAAGACCTTGCTAAGATGATGGGGTACTACGATAAAATCGAACAATCAGGGGCATTCTTGGTCAGTGATGCTTGTTGTGCTGTAGCACCATTGAAAGGACGTTTCAAGGGTCTCATGACTGATTCTGCAAAGGCATGCTTCTATGCCCGAGGTAAGAATGACTTCCGAACTGAGATTCGATCAATTCAGGAGTGTATACAGGAGGCTACATCATGAAGGGGCGAAAAATCTTTGGCGGAAAGACTCAGGGAGAGATTCTTGCAACTAAAGATGACATTTCCTTCTTTGGTGGTTGTGACCCTGAAACTGGTATTATTGTAGAAAAGGGACATCAACTTGAAGGACAGTCTATTTCGAGTAAAGTGCTGGTATTTCCAACTGGAAAGGGTTCGACTGTCGGTTCTTATGTTCTCTATGCATTGAGTAAGGCTGGAAAAGCTCCTCTTGCAATTATCAATAAATCGACTGACCCCATAGTTGCAGTGGGTTGTATTATTTCAGAGATACCTGCGGTAGACCAAATCGATATTGATCAACTAAAAACGGGACAAAAAGTAAAGATTGACGCCGATAACGGCGTCATTTCGATTCTCTAACACTTTAGGTACTAGAATCTCTGTAGCTGTGGCTCAAAGTCCTCAGGAGTGAATGCTGCTTCACCTTCGGGCGTAATCTCGCCGCGTTCTCTAAGGACCTGTCGTGCCAACAGGAAGTATACTAGAGCAAGAGCCTTACGACCACGATTGTTGGAAGGAATCACTAAATCGACGTTTGTGGTCACGTTGTCAGTGTCACAGAGTGCGATTACTGGAACTCCAATCCGTGCAGCCTCAGTCAAGGCCTGCTGGTCAGTTCGTGGGTCAGTTAGAATAACGAGCTCTGGCTCGATGTATATTCGTGGACCGGCAATACTTGGATTCGTAAGTGTGCCTGGAACGAATCTATCCGTGAAAGCATGTGCACCGATATAGTGAGCAAATGACTGGATAGGACGCTTACCATAGACACGACCTGAAACTATGACAATCTTATCAGGATCAATCCGTGAGATGAACTTCCCAGCAACCCTGATTCGTTCGTCAGTCTTTCTAACATCCAGTACATAGAGCCCAATAGGCCTCTGCCTATACACAAATGGTTCCATATCCTGAGTCTTGACTTGGGTGCCGATGTGGCAACCTGCAGCTAAATACCGATCCATTGTAATCAGTAGATCAGCTTCTGAAATCTCGCCTTCACCTATCATTACCTAGCCTCCGTGCTCTCAGTTGAGGAGAATGCCATGAAATTGTCAATGATGTCTATGTGTGATAGCAACATCCTGCGACAACAATATCTGTTGAATCCTAGGCGATCTAGTACGGCAGCAGGGTCTTCACCCTGACGCACTTCTCGCTTGAACTGATCATATTTGTCTGCGATTACTTTACCGCATGTGAAACAGCGTACGGGTACTATCATTTTTTTCTCGCCTACCTGTATGATTTCTGATACCTTGATCGTGCTGACGGACCACCAAACTTCTTGGGTTCTGTACGTCGGGGGTCACCAACTAGCATGGTCCTATCGTGATCCAACATTCGTGACCGAGCCTCAAAGTCTTGGCTCATGCGAATGAGACCTGTTGCAATCGCCATTCTGATTGCATCGGCTTGGCTCATGAAGCCTCCACCACGGACTCTAATTTTGATGTCATATCTTTTCCAGCCCTCACCAAAGATTATGAGCGGCTCCATTATTCTCAGACGCGCCATCTCTGGCTGCATGATTTCCAAAGGCTTACCATTGATTCTGATTCTACCTATACCATCCTTAACAGTTGCCTTAGCAAGAGATGTCTTGCGTTTACCTGTTGTAACTACTACACGCATTCTATGCAACCTCCGGGCCTCTCCAACCTAGCTCTTGGCTAAGGTCTGCTACAGTGATGTATTTCATTGTCAGGCTTCGGTATCGTGAGCCTTCCAGTACTATCTTCTCCTTGTCGGCATATTCCTCTGGAACGCCCAAATAGACATAAATTCGCTTGTATGCCTCTCTACCACGTGGCTTGGGGTAGGGTAGCATTCCGCGGATAATCCTGCGAACCAGCTTGTCAGGACGTCGATGATGGAAGGGTCCCCTCCATGGTTTGTAGGAGGTTCTAATTTTGAATTTCTGTTGCCATGCTTTAATGACTGTACGGCGCTTGCCAGTGATGATTGCCTTTTCGGCATTCACGATGACAACCTTGTTACCTAATAGAGCAGCCTTTGCTGCCTTGGCACTTAGGCGGCCGACGACCATATTCTCAGCGTCGTATATTTTTAATGTCTGTTCACTCATTTTGACCACCTATATGATAATCAGGATTCCCTTTCCTTTCGGTTGCTTTGAAAGGAGTTCATTAATTGTTATCAGTGAGCCTCCAGCACCTACTATCACAGACCGAGCACTGGCAGATGCATTCAATGCAGCTACTGTGACTTTGTGAGGTAGGTTACCTGAGCCCAACACTTTTCCGGGTATTACGACAACGTCGCCATCATTGGAGTGACGGCCTATTTTACCAACGTTGACAGTTGGACGCTTTCGGGTAGGACTTGATAGGAGTTCAGCCACTCTCTTCCATACTCCTACACTGTGCTTCGAAGACGTCTTCTTTAGCGCGTTAATCAGTGCGCGCGTATTTGGATCAGTTGCTCCAGACTGTACCATTTTTGGTCCCTCAGAGTGAGTTTGCGAAGTCAAGAGCCACCTGAACTCGCTCCTTGAGAAGTGCAGCAGATTTTACTACAATTTCTTCGGGAGGGAGGGCACCTGTGGACTCCACCTTGAACAGAAAACTGTCCGATTTGGAGTCGATAGTAATAGCTCCGGGTTCACACTCGTCGACACATGCTTCACACAGAGTGCAATCTAGCGTATTCTGTGTAGCAATCTTATCGCCATCGAGCCTCAGAATCTTCTTTGGACAGACCTCTACGCAATCACCACACTGGTTGCATTTTGATTTATCAACTGTAACTAGGGGTACATACTTGTATGCAACGGTGGCTACTGGCTGAAACTTGGCATTTTCGACACCACGTCCTAATCTTGCATAGGCCTCGATAATCACTCGCTGGTGTGGTGCTAGTTTCACAAGAGGTATATCGCCTGAGGCGGGTACTACCTTCGGGTCTTGAGATGTAAGATCACGAGCGTAGATTAGCATCTCGTCATCTCCCGCTTCCTTCTCAAGGGTTAGTGTACACTGACATAGACTGCATCCCTTTCCTTCACAGTCACACTCGTCGGGCAAGTTATAGTCCTCGAGTACTGTGGTTATCGGAACTAGTCCCATACGATGAGCCAGCATTTCATCATACATAACGCTGGTATTTTCAAGGACTAGAACTTCGTCTATAGCCATAGCGGGTAATCTTGTCAACATTGTCCTGCGAAGTGCATTGGCAAACGCCACATCAACTCCTTCCAGGATATATTGGATATTCTGTTCGTCTTTTTTGAGAATAGTAATTTCCATGTTAACATCCGACCCTAGATAGTCACACTCAAAAGACACTGTTCTCGGACGGACTCGCTATGAGGAATCTTTCGCTACCAAATAGCTCGATCGCCCATGTCCTGAGTATCTGTTGCACATTTTTGTTCGTATAAAAGAGTTCGGGTATGATGGCAAGAATTACCCTACGCAGCTACTCGAATTAGATTTTTTATACCTGAAACTATCATCTTGTACCCATTCAATCTCTGTTTAGGATCGATTGCTATCATGCCGTATGTGGGGATTCCAAGAAGGTCTTGAACTGATTCGGGCTTCATAGAACCTGGAACGTCTTGTTTGTTAGCTACAGCAATTATCTGGGACCCGGCCAAATTATCTTTATACTTGTGAAGGAGCTGACGGGTCTTGAGAACCGCTTTGGGAGTACTCTCTGTCACTACTACAACTAGTCTACTACCTCTGAGTAGGTCAGGCCACATGAATTCAAAATGTGTCTGTCCACCCATCTCAACCAACGAAATCTTAGTTGTATCATCAAGGGTTATCGTACCACAGTCCATTCCGGCAGTTGGTTTGTAATTCACTTCCAGTTTTGCAGTTTTATCAGTCAGTAATTTAATCAGAGTCGACTTGCCTGCGTATCCAGAGCCCATGAGGGCAACCTTGACGTATCGGGTCATTTGAACAGACTCCCTTAGTCCTAAAACAATCGAAGGAATGTCGGAATTTGATAGCATGTATTTCCTGAGTAACACTGACTTGACGTTCTGATGAGCACTCAAAAAGACCTACAAAGGATTGATGGATGGGGCGAGTTTATTTGAGGTTAAGCGCTTTATAGAAGTCCTTAACAGGGATATACACTCGGCAGGCTAGGAGCTGATAAGATGAACTCTGCGTGTTCAAGTGATGTAATCATTGCAGAAGGTGCTATCAAACAGCTCAATTCTATTCTCGAAGGATATCAAAGACCGCTCATTGTCAGCGATGTTATGATATTCGACAAGTACGGTCCAACTATCGAGGAACTTGTCGATGCTGATGTTGTATGGTCGATATCACCAAATTACACCAAGGGGATGATTTCTAGATACCCCGGTGTAGATATCATACTTGGATTTGGTGGTGGTAAGAGTATAGATCTTGCAAAGTTATTCGCCAAAGAGGGAAATCTAGAATGGATTTCAATCCCAACAGCCGCCTCACATGATGGAATTTCGAGTGACGTGGCTTCTGTCATGCACAATAGCTACAGATATTCACAGAAATGCAAGCAGTCAAAGGTAATTCTTGCAGATTTGGATATTATTTCCACTGCGCCCAGAATCTTGACTCTTTCAGGCATTGGTGATATAATATCAAAGACCTCAAGCCTTGCAGAATGGCGTCTTGCTAACGAACATGCTGGTGAAAATCTAGACGAAAGTATCTATGAAACTGTGAACAACTCCTTGGAGGCAGTACTAGAAGATAATAGTCTGGAAATTCTAGTTCGCTCAATCATCGATACGGGGAATGCAATGACCTGCTTTGGTAGTTCTAGGCCATGTTCTGGTACTGAACACGCAATTTCTCATGCTATGGACCGTAGAATGCAGAGTCTACATGGCCTTCAAGTGGCTTTTGCAACGCCGCTCAGTCTGTATTTCCTAGAACAGGTGGGATATTCCAAATATAACGCCCATAAGATTCACAGCTTCTTGAAGGACCATGAGATGCCAGCAACACTGCAAGATCTCGATATGACCGAGAGTATCCTTCTTGATGATATTCATCACGCACTCGAGATAATGGATAAACGAGGTAGGTATTCAGTGTTGAAACATTGTAATGCATCAGATGAAGACATCAGGAGTGCTCTCCGCGATATCGGATATTAGTCATTCATTTCCGTACAATGTGCTGGTTCGACAGTTTTAAAAGAAGTCAAGGCGGGGTGCCGAGAGAGCAGCCACTCAGGTTGCTATGTTACCAATGAAGTAAGAACTGAGGTAGACATTCATGCCTAAACCTAGTTTTGTAGATTGGGAAGCCACTGAAGAGCTTCAAAAAAAGGCCCTTGAGGCCATTGAGATTGCCAAGGATAGTGGCAGAATCAAGAAAGGAATCAATGAGGCAACAAAGAGCATCGAACGCGGAATTGCAAAGCTTGTGATTGTCGCTGAGGATGTTGAGCCCCCTGAAATCACAATGTATCTACCGGGTCTTTGTGATGATAAGAAAGCTCCTTACATCTTTGTGCCAAGCAAGAAAGATCTTGGTAATGCAGCTGGTATCGAGCGTCCTACAGCAGCAATTGCCATCGTTGTTGATGGAAAAGCCAAGGACCTAGTCTCTGATATTGTAGACAAGATCGCTGGACTTCGGAAATAGCCAGGTGATGGACTCTAATGAGTAAAGATGCTGCTGAAGTAACACCTTCAATCCCCGCGGAGGTCATTCAACTGTTAGGACGTACAGGAGTGACCGGAGAGATCACGCAGGTTCGAGTTAAAATACTAGAAGGCAGGGATAAGGGGCGAGTTCTCACACGAAACGTCAAGGGACCCATCAGGGAAGGAGACATTCTCATCCTGAGGGAAACCGAGCGTGAGGCCCGTAAGATGAGGAGGCGCTAGAACCAAAATGGTTGGAACCCAGAAATGTAGCTTCTGTGGAAAGGACATTGAGCCAGGGACAGGTTCAGCCTTTGTACAGACCAAAGATGGCGCCGTTATGTGGTTCTGTTCAAACAAGTGCAAAGTCAACAGGCTGAAAAGAAAAATGAGGCCTAGAGATACGAAATGGACAGAAGGCTATGAAAAGGGCGGCAAAGCTGGCCGCTAATTTTAACAACAGAACAAGAGTAGAGGTGGCACTTGATGCCACCTTGACCTTCTATTTATTCTGATTTTTCAACTTCTTCTTTCACGAAATCAAAGATTACCTTGGCTAGAGTGGCAACTTCATCGGTACTGATTCCCTCAGCATCCTTACCAAGAAGATCTGTCAGACCTTGAAGGACTGAATCAGAAATATCACGATTTTCAATCGCATTCTTGACGACTTCACGTATTTCCATTGTGTAGTCAGCATCGCCACCTGAGTATTTTGCAATGTAAGACTGGGCTTTCTCAGCAGCATCTGCAGACTCCTCAAGCCCTCCATTAGTTTTCCACAATTCAATCTCTTTTGCTGCAGTTTCAGGAGCGTCGGAGGCATGAGCAATGTTAACACCAGCCCAAATTCCATATTTTCCTCTTAGAGCGTCAGGTGCTGCCTTCTGAACAAAGGTTGCTCCCAGAGCATCACGGATCTTCTGAATTGCATTATCTGCTTCAAATATCATGGTCAAAACTGGCGCAGATGATATGAAATCAACTAACCATGGGAAGAATGGTTTTTCCTTGTGCACATCATAGTGCATCTTAGCTAGGGATTCGGGAACCTTCATCTCATTGAAGGCGACTATGTTGAGACCTTCGTTTAGCAGAGCCTCAAGAACTAGAGCGCTAACTCTTCTGCGGGCAGTGCCATCAGGTTTGATAATGACAAATGATCTTTCCAAATATATCACCAGTTTGTTATAGACAACGGAAAATTCGTGTCTTTGCTGGCGCAAGAGCCAAAGGATTGATATTTTAGCATTGTGACAGCACTGTTTCGAAACGTCTTGACTTAAACGACACTTTCATATGCTGAGGTCAATTGCGGGACAGCAATCTTCTGTGAGGTGCTGAGTCTTGACAGAACAATCTAAACTTCGTTCTCCAATAGTAACCGTCCTAGGACACATCGACCACGGAAAGACATCTCTACTTGACAAGATGCGGGGAACTGGAGTACAGGAACGAGAGGCTGCAGGTATTACTCAGCATATTGGAGCCTCCTTCTTTCCAACAGAAACTATTCTATCAATTTGTGGACATCTTCTCAAGGCTGTCAACACAGAACTTACCATTGATGGCCTTCTTTTCATTGATACTCCTGGTCACGAAGCATACCTGAACCTGCGTAGACGTGGAGGTGCCATGGCAGACATTGCAATTCTGGTGGTGGACATCAATGAAGGAGCTCTTACTCAGACGTACGAGTCCCTGAAGATACTTCGTTCAGGGAAGACTCCATTTCTTATTGCTGCAAACAAGATGGACAAGGTACCAGGCTGGAAATCAAAGCCAGACCTGCCCCTGATGGAGGCAATAAAATCACAACCAAAGTCTGTGCAATCTGAGATTGACAGAAGAATTTACGAAATCGTGGGAGCTCTCTCTGCGAATGATATCCAATCAGAGAGATTTGATCGTGTAGAGGACTTCCAACAGAGTGTCGCAATAGTTCCAACCAGTGCCAAGACTGGAGATGGAGTACCTGAACTCCTAATGGTGCTGTCAGGTCTAACACAGCAGTTCTTGGCCGAACGATTGACTATTTCCCAGGGACCAGCAAGGGGTGCTGTACTCGAGATTAGAGAGGAAACAGGTCTGGGTCTGACCCTTGACATAATAATCTACGACGGAGTGTTGAACAAGACCGACACCATAGTGGTTGGAGGTCTTGATGATGTGGTGGTTGCGAAGATTAGAGCACTTATGCAGCCGAAGCCTCTAGATGAGATACGCGATCCCAAGGAGAAGTTCACACCGGTAACTGAGGTGCATGCAGCAGCTGGTGTCAAGATTGTTGCACCTGACTTGGAAGGAGCTGTTGCTGGAGCGCCAGTCTATGCAGTTTCGGACCCTGCCAAGCTAGATGAAATCAAACAGAGAGTCAAGGATGAGGTCAGTTCAATACGAATACAGACTGACACATCAGGCATTGTCTTGAAGACTGACACATTGGGATCCTTAGAAGCGGTGTCCCAATTCTTACTGGAGAGAAAGGTCCCTGTCAGAACTGCTGATGTCGGCCCCATTGTTAAGCGGGATGTGATTGAGGCGACTGCTGCGGGAGATACTGACCCTCTAAATGCCGTGATTCTTGGATTCAATGTGAAATACGGTCCAGATATTGAGGACCTTGCTGCAGAGTATGGTGTAGAGGTATTCCTGAATGAAGTAATCTACAGACTCTATGATGATTACAATGCTTGGATAATGGTGAAACGTGAACAGGTAAAGGCTGAATCCCTTAGTTCGATCATTAGACCTGGTAAGATTGAGATAATTCCACAGTATATCTTCAGACAGAGTAAACCTGCTGTTGTTGGTGTAAATGTTCATGGTGTAATCAAGCCACGCATAGGACTGATGACTGCCGATAACAAACGCGTTGGCACTATCTTACAGATTCAAGATAGAAGTGTGAACATTGACGAGGCGACCACAGGCATGGAAGTGGCTGTGTCCATTAGAGGCCCTACTGTCGGGCGCCAAATCAAGGACGATGATGTCCTCTATGTGGATATGCCGGATTCACAGATTCTCGCAATCAGGAAGAAGTTCATGGGAGACCTTACACAACCAGAACTCGAGGTCTATGATGAGATTGTACAAATCAAAAGGAATGCAGGTCGTTTTGTCTAGAAACACCACCAATTGACAATCTTTTTAGGCACTCGGTAGAGAATCCCGATTGCAGCAGGTAGGGCGGGCCGTTTGCCGCGGTTGCGACCACATGGCACTAGTGGCGCCAGCAACACGGCGGAGGCTGAACCCTGACCCTGATAGGTTTCGTTGCGGGACGTTGAAAGGCGGTCTTCAGAGTCTGTCACAGCTGTAGCAGCAGTTGTAGGATTGCTGTAAGCAGCTTAAACGGTCGAATCGAGTCAGGCCCTGGCGGGAACAGCTCTAAGGCTAGGTGGTGGAGCCCTGAAGGTAGCCGCCCCGAGAAACGCAGTGATCTAGCTTGTCAGAAGACGGACAGTCGAAGCATCGTGCTCTGCTGCACCTTCTTTCTTAGCCATATCAGTAATCAAGTCTAGATATTCCTGCACAGGCATATCCCAGTTTTTGGTTTCCTGATTAAAGGTGGAGAAGAGGTGTGCATGTCCAGTACTCTTACCCTCTAGGGAGAATTGCACAAAGAATCTATCCGCATATTGTCGAAGCAGGTCCACACCCTGTAGAAAGTGAAAGACTTCGCTTGGTGGAATGTAAGTAATCACATTGTAGTGTATACTACTCTGTAGACCAATGTTAAGGGAAAAAGGCAGATCAGCGAATGCCTGGAGTATCTTTTTGGCATTCGTACGAGATTCAAACACACAGGCTATAGCGATACCCTCCTTAAAGGGCATGAAGTTAGGTTTGTAGCCTTTGATAACTTTGATTTTCTCAAGTCTTCGAACTCTCTTATGGACCTGAGGTTGAGATAGTTCGAGGAACTCTCCCAGTTCTTTCAGGGTGGTTTCAGCATTCTCGACCAATTTCTTGATAATCTGTAGGTCTTTGAAGTCAAAACTCTCTTGTTTGGGAAATTCATTGAAGCCAAAATCGGTTTCTTTTCCCTCTTCCATTGTCTTCTTGATTGACTCGTACCAGTCTGACCATTCCCAAGTACTATCTGGTAAGAAGGCTTCAACCTTGGTGCCCTTGACGGTGTAGTCAATCGCCTCTAAGAGGCGGTAGTCTTCAATCAGTCCTTCAGCCTTCAGTTCGTCTACTAGGCGCTTGCACATCTGGGGTGTCGAAAGTGGATATTGAGCAAAGATCCAATATCCGTTGTATTTTCCATACGTTGGACTGTAGTGATAAAAAGGTGGGATAGCATAGAGGATTTCACCTAATAGTGCATGTTTCTCTGGATTACTCTGGACGACAATTATCATGTCGCCTACCCCAATCTTCCTCTCATAGGTTCGGACTGTTGTCTTCTTGAAGAAACCCTTCTCTTTCAGTCGTTTCAATCTGTAGCGCACTGTTCGATCCGAGATATCTAATATCTCGCTGAGTTCTTTTGTTGATATCTTGGACCCTTTTTCGTTTAGTACATTTATTATTGCTACATCT
>DAOWDY010000193.1 GCA_030638785.1 Candidatus Thorarchaeota archaeon | reverse complement strand
GTCCAAAATTTTCCTCTGGAGGGCGTATGTGAACTCCTCCCCAACCTCTACTCCCCATGCTAGAGAATGATTTGCAGCAAGGGCTGTTGGTGTAAAAGTGAACATCCCAATAAACAGCAGTACAAGAATCTTGGAAGATAGTCTGGACCTCATGGATATCCATCTCACTAGAGGAATGTTGTCGATGTGACAGATTTGGTGTAATGAAGATATCCATTGCTTCATGACCAGTTAGTTGTGAACAGATTCTCCATCTCGCAAATGTGATCTATGATTGTGGTACCCGCAGGAGCAAAGTCTCTCTGCTCAGGATCCATCCATGCCAACAGAATTGGAAGCATACCTGCATTCTTTGCAGATACTACATCATATTCTACAATGTTTCCAACGTAAGCACATCTCAATGGATTCGATCCAAGCGCACGAGCAACTTCTAGTAGCATGTATGGCGAGGGCTTCACATATCCAGGTACTGCTGAGTACTCAACTGCGTCTAAGAACTTTGCAATTCCATCCGCTTCAAGGTGTTTAGTTGGGTCCCCAAAACGATTGGATGCAATTCCTAGCTTATACCCCCTTGAGTGAAAACCTTCGAGGCCCTCTCTACATCCATCAATGAGCTTGGGTCTGACATTCTCCAGAAAATCATCCCATCTGTCCTGATATGCTTCTGCTAATTCATCTAGATTACCATCCACACAGAGTACCTCGAGCAGAATTCGGTCATACTTGAGCCACTCCTCCCTAGAGGGTTCCCAGTATGGACCAACATCGTTGTCAATCATGTATTTAATGAGCCAGTCGTTACGTTGAATGTCAAGAGATTTCTCAATCTCCTCATCTGTTATCCCTTCGCACTCCTCAATTCCCGCCTCGACAAGGTACTTTCGAGCTAAGCTCACAAGACCCTCTAATGGGTGGTACAGGGTTCCTCCTAGATCGAAAATGAGTGTATCAATTCTATCATATGACATATGAGCTTCGTAACACTGTTTCCATGCCAAGTAATCTGTCTATCGGAACATGGGACGGTGTCAGATTATTGACGTCTTACGAAGAACACCTGAGAAAGCCCACTACTTCAGTATTGGGAAGAATCGAGTACCGGTTTAAAACATCAACACCATGACATACCCTTATGCTCAAGACCTACAAGTATCGATTGTATCCAGATGGTTCTCAGAGAGAGAAGATAAAGAAGACAGCTGATGCTTGCAGGTTCATCTATAACTGGGCACTGGAAACGGGGTCTACTGCATACAAGAGAGATAAGACCTCGCTGAGCGCATATGACCTCCACGCATTGCTCCCCGAGCTAAAGAAAGAACACCCGTGGCTTGCAACTCCATACTCCCAGTCATTACAACAATCTGTGCGAAGACAGTACAAGGCCTTGCAGAATTTCTTCAGACGGGTGAAGCGAGGTGAGGAGAGGCCAGGCTATCCGAAGTTTCGGAGTAAGCGGCATCATCGACAGTCCTTCGACATCCCTCAAGGAATCAAAATCGAATTTGAGAAGAGGAACGTCTATCTCCCGAAGATTGGCTTGGTCAGGACAGTATTCCACAGAAGGTTTGAAGGTGCTATCAAGAACTGCACGGTCATCGTAACTAACACTGGAAAACACTTCATTTGCATTGTTGTAGAAGACGGAAGAGTTCCTCCAAAGAAGAAACGGGTCAACCAGAAGAAATCTATCGGGATAGATGTTGGACTCAAGACCTATGCAACTATTTCCAACGGTGAGAAGATTGAGAACCCAAGATTCTTAGAGATATCACTGAAACGTGTGAAATGTCTACATAGACGATTATCCAAAAAGAAGAGGGGGAGTAAGAACCGAGAGAAAGCTCGGATTAGATACGGGAAATGCAGAGAGAAGATTAGTGACCAGAGACGCGACTTTCAGCAGAAGCTCACAACACGTTTGATACGCGAGAACCAAGCTATCATGGTGGAGAGCTTGAACGTCAGCGGCATGGTGAAGAATCGAAGACTCTCCAAGGCAATCTCAGACGCGGCGTGGTCTAGCTTTCTCAACATGTTGAGGTATAAATCCGAACTCTATGGAGTTTCCTTGATTGAAGTAGGGATGTTCGAACCCACAAGCAAGCTCTGTCATGTATGTGGATTCAAGAATGATGGAATCAAACTCAAAGACAGGGAGTGGCCCTGTCCTCAGTGTAAGACTAAGCACGACCGAGACACCAATGCTGCGTTGAATATCAAGATGATTGGGTTTAAGACCCATCATGCATCGCGGGAACAGCGAAAAGGGCCTGTGGACCAGTCGACACTAGTCGATGGGATGAAGCAGGAAGCCCACCACTGAAGTGGTGGGTAGTTCACATCTCAACTCTTTTGAGCATCCTCTGTCCTCTTAGTCTTGGTTCAAATGAGCTCTCCCGAACAATCTTTGAAAGAAGTCGAAGCCTACCTGCAGGATAATCCGAAGGATG
>DAOWDY010000179.1 GCA_030638785.1 Candidatus Thorarchaeota archaeon | reverse complement strand
GAAATGAGACCTAGTACCCATTTTAAAGCTACTATTACAGCTACAAAAATGAAAAAGCAGTACTGGACCGGACTTTTTACTCCAGTCTAGTATGCTTCAATAGCGATTTGAGTGGAATGTCGTGGAATTCTCCAGTAGGAAGGGTCCTACGAAGAGTCATTGGTAACACTCCAGAACGCAATTCGACCTCCGCTAATGCAAAGAGACCTTCTGGAACTTTCTTGGAACTTACAAGTACCGGTGCACCCATCGAGATCTGTAGAGCACGAGCTCCAATGATTCGAGCCTTCTCGAATCGGGTCAGCCACTTTGGTCCTGCAAGAATGCCCAGACCAGTTTTTTCTGTTTCAAGTCCAGTGGTTAAGGAAACTCTTTCGAATGCCCTCTCAATCTCCTCGCTAGGAGGTAGCTCATGTTTCTCAGGATCTGGTTCTTGAGCCTTCTTCCGCTTAGACTTCTTTTTACCAGAAAGGTCAACGACCCCTGCTGCAATAGCCTCCAGGAGAGCTTTAGCCTCTTCAGTGATTTTTTCTGCTTTGGCAACACTGAAACCAGAAACAGCAGCGGCCAACTCTTCAGAGTTTGCTTCTGCAATCTTGTTTATGGTGTCATACTCTTTCTCCACGAGTTTTACCGCATTCTTGGGGCCAACACCCTGGATGTTTGTGAGTATCTCAGCTTTTTCTGCGTCCGAAACCTCTGCTGGGCTTTCTTCCTCTTCCTTGACTTCGACTTTGGGGTCTTCTGACATGATTTCGCACACCTTCGAGAGTACGTTTGACTCTTTCTATTCGTCATCATCCATGCCGCCGGGGCCACCTGGGGGTCCACCCATGCCGCCTCCACCCTTTGAGCTGATGACATCGTCTATCTTAAGAATCATCTGGGCAGCTTCTGCAGCCGACATAACGATTTGCTTGCTGACTAAAGATGGCTCGAGGACTCGAGCACTCTTCATATCACCAACCTTTCCTTTTCCGATATCTACTCCATAAGTGGCTTTGCCTTCTGCATGAGCTGACCTGAGATCGACAATAATATCGATTGGGTCTAGACCTGCATTCTCAGCCAGTGTTGCTGGAATTGATTCGACCGCATCTGCAAAGGCGTTAACAGCGTACTGTTCTCTTCCTTCTAATTCTGATGCATAATCCCTAAGATTCTGGCAGATTTCGCAAGCAAGTGCACCGCCACCATAGCTGATTTCTGGATGAATGACAACATCACGGGTGACATAGAGAGCGTCGTTGAGAGCTCTATCAACCTCATCTACAATATGGTCAGTTCCACCTCTGACAATGATTGTCACAACGGAGGATTTGGGTGTACCCTCAACAAAGAGCATCTTGTCATCGCCAATATCTCTCTGCTCAACGGTCTTTGCCTTTCCAAGGTCTCCTGCTGTGATGTTCTGAATCTTGGAAACGATAACTGCACCAGTGGATTTGTGAATGCGTTCGACATCTGACTTCTTGATTCGTCGGACTGCAAGAATACCAGCCTTTGCTAGGTAGTGTTGAGCAACATCATCAATTCCCTTCTGGGCAATTACGACGTTGGCACCTGCTTCCACGATCTTGTCAACCATTGTCTTCAGCATTCTCTCTTCTTCATCTAAGAATCCCTGCATTGCCATTGGGTCGCTGATTGAAATCTTTGCATCAAACTCTGTCTTGGACACTTCAATAGGTGATTCAAGAAGAGCAATCTTTGCTCCTGAAATCTTCTTGGGCATACCCGGATGTATAATCTCCTTGTCTAGGACAATGCCTTTCACTAGCTCGGTGTTAGCTACTGGTAGTCCCTTCTGTTTCTGACGAGGGATATTGCTCATATCGATGTCTTCATCGCCCTCTCGTTCCTTTGCAACTGCAAGAACTGCTTCTACGACAACCTTGGCTAGGTCATCACGAGATGTAGATACGAACTTGCTTGACATTGCTGTCTTTGCGACATCTATTAGGATCTTCTTGAAGGAAGCATCAGCTGGGTCAACTTTCTCAGATACTTCACCAATGACTTCGAGTGTCCTCGCGGCTGCCTTTCTGTATCCACTGATTATAGTGGTAGGGTGAATTTTCTGATCAAGAAGTTTTTCTGCCTCTTTGAGTAAACTGCCTGTCAAAACTGCAGCGGTAGTTGTACCATCACCAACCTCCGCGTCAACAGTCTTTGCTACTTCAATGACCATCTTTGCTGCTGGATGTGCAACATCTATTTCTTTCAGAATTGTTGCACCATCGTTAGTGACGGTCACATCCCCGAATGAGTCTACAAGCATCTTGTCCATACCTTTTGGACCAAGTGCTGATTTGACCGCCTCAGCGATGACGACAGCTGCCATGATATTGTTTCTCTGAGCGTCACGGCCTCGCGTTCTCTCTGTGTCTTCCCTTAATACAATCACAGGTACTTGCTGGTTACTCATCGTAATATTCCTCCATGGTAAAGATAACTATCTCTAAGTCCATGTAGCAAACAAAACTGTACATGGGCTCCGGTCTGTGTTAGCATTTAAACCTTAGCTTACGACTCGGTCTGGGAAGGGCAGGGCGAATGAGTTTGAATAAAAATCTTGTCAACCGACTATGAATTAAACCCTCTAGAGTATCCTCGCAGGGCGCCTCAGGACAACATTGTCTCCAATCTCTGCTCCAATAGCAGCTGCGATATGCGGACACTTGGCCCTGATTATATAGTAGGTTTCTACGCTGATTGCTCTCTGAATCTCTGGGAAACTTTCCACATTAGCTTGGCCTTTTGAGATTACCATATCACACTCAGAAACCAGCCTGAGAAATTCTTGGCTCACCCATCTCTTTGGCACTCCGTGAGCCCAACCACCTGTATCTTCAATCTCAGCAAGGCTTTCTATCTCAGATCCTTGGATGTCGGTCCTTGTGGCATCATTGATCATCGCCTGGCCCTTGACTACATAGGTTACTTTCCAACCAAACTCATTGAATATTCTAAGCAGTGGAATATCGAAATGGGTTTCACCTGCGTTATCTGCAAGGTATACAATATGTCCTTTTCTCGAACGTAAGGTCTGCCAAAGGGATTGGCTATTATCTATTACAAAACCTTCTTTCAGAATAGACTCGTAGACTTCAACTAGCCCATCCAAATTTGGAGTATGATATGCAGTATTGAAATCTATTAGATTCCCTGCAATCGAAGCGGCAAGTGCAGCTCTCAGTTGTTCGTAGCCATCAAATTTTGCAACTGATTTTTCGATGAATGGAAGTGCCTTCTCTGCGGCTTTGATGCTACGATTCTTAATCTCCCTGTAGGGATCAAAATTCTTTCCTCGTTCATATAATCGTTGATAGAGATCCACAGATAGAATGAGTGGTTCTAGATTCTTCTCATATCCTTCCGCTATCTTCTGATATGCAAAGGTGAACAACTGCATCTGATGCTCTTTTTCTTCTGCTAAGAGTGGTACTAGTATCTGAAGACTATTCATTATACAAGAAGAGCATTCTGGAATGAGTGGAACCCGTATTTGATCATTCGTCAGGTGAGTCTTCCTCCATTGAATCACCAACATCGAGAACCATCAAGTAAGCGTCTTCTCCATCACGGTAATATCCCTTGAGGACTCTTTTAATTTCATAGTTGAGCTTCTCGTAGAGTGAAACCGCTTCTTCGTTTGTTTTTCTGACTTCGAGGAAAAATTCGGAAGCTCCGTACTCTCTCATGCCCTTCATCGCTGCAATGACTAACCTTGAACCAATGCCCT
>DAOWDY010000051.1 GCA_030638785.1 Candidatus Thorarchaeota archaeon | reverse complement strand
TGATGAATCGTTAGTCACTTTCAAGATTGTTAGAAAGACTCTCATGGATTTAGGTTTTGAACCTGAAGGGGTAGAGGGTATAAGTGCAGATAGAGAGTCTCTGGCACGTGAAAGTGAAATTCGATTCTATACACGATTGCTGACGTTCTCATTACTGCTCTCAATACCCGTTGTACTGATTCATTTTGGAGTTCTAAACACCTTTCTCCCTACAGAGGAGCTTCGGAAGCTAGTGATGTTCTTTCTATCCACTCCTGTTCAATTTGTGGGTGGCTATCCTTTTTACAAAGCAGCATTACGTGCAGCTAGACACTTCAAAACAAACATGGATACCTTGGTAATGCTGGGGACTTCTACTGCATACTTCTATTCAGTGGCTACGACCTTTGTGCTAACAGGTTACTCCTCTTTCTTTGACACCGCAGTTCTCCTAATCACTTTCATTCTCCTCGGACGTACACTTGAGGCAATTGCGAAAGGAAGAACATCCAAGGCAATCAGAGGACTTATGGACCTTCAAGCAAAGATTGCTACAGTAATCAGAGATGGTGAAGAGATTGTTCTACCTATTGAGGATGTTGAAGTCGATGACGTTGTCTTGATACGCCCTGGTGACAGGGTTCCTGTAGATGGATTAGTTGTTGATGGAAAATCCGTAGTCGACGAGTCAATGATTACTGGCGAACCGCTCCCAGTTAGCAAGACCGTTGGTGATTCCGTTGTCGGAGGTACTGTCAACAAGAATGGCGTTCTCCGAGTAAAGGCAACTAACGTTGGAGAAGGTACAGTTCTCTCACAGATCGTCCGAATGGTAGAAGAGGCACAGACGAACAAACCACCGATTCAAAGAAAGGCTGATGCGATTGCTGCAAGATTCACTCCGGTTGTACTTGTAATCTCGCTAGCTACATTCCTTTTCTGGCTATTCATCATGAATGTGGAGTGGACATTAGCTCTTAGCTTCACTATTGCAGTTCTCGTTGCAGCATGTCCATGCGCGCTTGGTTTAGCTACACCGACCGCAATTATGGTTGGTATTGGCAAAGGTGCTCAATATGGGATTCTGATTAAGACCGGTGATGGTCTTGAGGTCATACCAAACGTCGACACTATGGTGTTTGATAAGACAGGTACATTAACTATTGGCCGACCCACCGTCACTGATATCTTAGTGATTAATGAGATGGCAGAAGATGAGGCTCTACGCTTAGTGGCTGCTGTTGAAAAGAATAGCGAACATCCTCTTGCTGAGGCAGTTGTCTATTACACCGATCAGAAGGGAATTGAGCTTCCCCAAACAGAGGATTTCTCCTACACTACAGGAAAAGGCGTAAGCGCTAGAGTTGAGGGAAAGACGATACACATTGGCAATGACCAGTTCATGTCTGACAATTCAGTCAGTTTTGGTGACATCGATACTCATATCCTTGGATTGCAGCAACAGGGAAAGACTACAGTCTTTGCTGCCATTGACGGTCAACCATTGGCTGTTCTAGGGATTGCTGACAAGCTGAAAGAGACCTCTGGTCAGGCTGTTCAGACCCTCAAGGACCTCGGCATAGAGGTCTGGATGATTACTGGTGACAAGGAAGTCACAGCTAGGTCTATTGCAGACAGTGTAGGTATTGACAACGTACTTGCAGAGGTTCTTCCTGATCAAAAATCTGAACAGGTCAAGAAATTGCAGGCACAGGGTCGAACAGTAGCTATGAGTGGAGATGGTGTCAATGATGCAATCGCACTTGCTCAGGCTGATGTTGGCATTGCACTTGGATCTGGAACTGATGTATCAGTGGAGTCTGGAGACATAGTGCTGGTCAAGGATGACCTTCTTGATGTGGTCACGGGAATTCAACTCGGTAAAAGCACTATGACGAAGATAAAACAGGGCTTCTTCTGGGCTCTAATCTATAACATTATCCTCCTGCCAATAGCAGCTGGACTTCTCTATCCTTCTACCGGATTATATCTGCAACCACAGTTTGCTGGACTTGCCATGGCACTGTCAAGTGTCAGTGTTGTCGTAAACGCACTCTCTCTCAACCGCTTCAAACCAACACGAGTAACTAAGTCTCAGGAGACGACACCACCTGCAGCTTATCAAGAAGGTGATGTTGCAGTTGATCCTATCTGTAAGATGAAAGTAGAGATTGCTACAGCGGATCTGATAAGCGACTACAATGGTAAGAGATACTATTTCTGTGCCCAGTATTGCAAAGACACGTTTGAAGCAGACCCAGAAAAATACGAAGATTCTGAAGCGCCAAAGATTGAACAAGAATCTCCTATTGCCATTGACCCAATCTGTAAGATGGATGTCGAAAAAGCAACAGCAACTCTGATTAGCGATTATCAGGAAAAGAGGTTCTACTTCTGTGCTCAATACTGTAAGGATACATTCGATGCTGACCCTGAGAAGTATAAGGATCAGGACTTCAGAGCATAGAGCAGACTTAAATCTCGGCTTCCCATACGTAGACCTTTGAATCATCTTTGTATGGTTCAGAGGTCTCATGATGCTGCCATTCTACAAGAAAGTAGCATACGGAATGGGACGGTTCGGATCATCGTTCTTGTTGACTCTGACCGGTCTCACGAGTTTCTACATCTACGGAGCAAAATTCGATCTGAACTGGTTGCTAGCTGGAATATCACTTGCCACATCATACGTCGTGATTGGTCTGGCACACTGGTTGACAGGTTACTATAGCGACAGATTTCAGTCGAGATTAGGTAGACGAAAACCATTTGTTATTCTGGGAGCCCCAGGGCTGGCGCTGACAGCTTTCTTACTGTTTGTACCGAATTGGTTTCTCAACACAACAGATCCATCAATCGAGCTCTTAGTGTTTGGATATTATCTGTTCTTCCTGTGTTCCTTCAAATTCTTCTATGCATTCCTTCTTACTGCCTTTCAGGCTTGGATGCCAGAAATAACAGAAGAAGACGAGAGACCTCTAGTTTCTGGAATGCAGAACACGGCCAATTGGATTGCAAATGGCCTAGGCCTTGTCTTGGGTTTCATTACGCCTCTCCTATTCGTGTTAGAACCTCTTCCAGGTCTTAGTACAACAGGTCTGATAATTATTCTAGCTTTCTGTTTTATTACAATCCTGTTCTACTTGCCCTCTATCGCACTCATCAGAGAACCTCCTGATCTTGTAATTCCCGAAAGAAGCATGATTGAGGAAACAAAGACTGTCTTGAAGAATCGAACATATGTTGGTTGGATCATGATAGTTGGATTCCTTTCCTTCTCGTTATCAGCATTGACAGCTCAGGTAGTCGGATTTGCACAAGAAGTACTCCGGCTAACCTCATTAGCGATGCTACTTCCACCAGCGATGGCCCTCCTAGTTTCCATCATGGTGTTCCTCTTCCTATGGATCAAAGCCGTCAAGCGGTTTGGAAAGGGAAAGACTCTGATTGTTTCCATGGTGATTCTGGCTGAACTCATGATCCTTATACCATTCTTTGCTGATCTAAGTCGAAGAATTGATTCAGTACTTGTAGCAACTATTCTGTTCGTTCCTCTAGCAGCTTGCATGGCTATGTATTACCTGATGAGTTATATTGTACCAGCAGACATCGCTCATTTGGATTCACTTGAATCAGGAACAGACAGGGCAGGTATGTATGAGGGATTTAAAGGAGTCCCACTCAATATGTTCCAAGCAGTTTCAGCTCTCTTGCTAGGATGGTTCTTAGCTGCATCTGTTGAAACGACAGGTTCTACATTCGTTGGTTTCGTGTGGTGGGGTCCTGTGTTTGCTCCATTTCTCTTCATCGCCGCTATTATGTTGTTCTTTATTGACATAGACCCTGATTTTGAAACGTCGAAGGGTGAAGAATCTAAACCAGAAGAAGAGACCATCACTGACAAAGTAACAGTTGAAGAATAAAAAAGAAAGAGTCCCTTGTGGGTGGCGACCTTTCCTGGTGAGTACGAGGAAAGATTGCGCCACCTTAAGGGATTGATACTATCATTCAGTTGAAGTAACTGTAACTTCCTTCTTGTTAAAACGACCAGTGATGGCCATCCAAGACACAAAGAAGCTAATAGATACTGCTGCATATCCAATGTGGAGCCCGGTCCATAGTGCTAGGAGAGGTGGAAGTCTTGCACCAAAGTATAGAATGATTCCCATTGCCATTCCGAGAGGCCTTCCAGCTGCTAACGAACCTGCTGCTCGCATTTTTCGCCAAACTGCTAGGAATATCGGTACCGGTAGGAAGAATACAACCAGAATAATTAGCATTAGGAGAAGATTATCTCGATACAAATCTCCTGTTGATCCTTCAAAACCTAACATCAGGACTGTGAATACAGGCACGAAGATAAGAAATGGTATTAGTGTTAGATTCACTTTTCCAGATGCGTGAATGGCTGCTCCAGCCATTAGTGCAAATGCCAGTCCCATCAAGCCGAAGTCAACGAGGTTTAAAATGGGATCTGTTACAACTCCAGATGCTCCAAACAAACCAATCATTTGGCTCAGATATAAGGATCCGAAAGCAAGCATGTAAATCAAGGTTGGAATCTGCTTTGATTCCCTCCATCTTCCGAAGAGGAATGCAGCGGTGCCCAAACAAATCATAGCAGCAACTGCTGCAATAGCGACAATGATGTATTCTACAAATGACAGTGCCACAGGTAGGGAACTGACTGTCGCTAGAATTAAGATACCCGCAGCAAAAGCTGCACCATATCCTATAAGTTCGAATGTTGCAGGCTGCTCGGTTTTGATAAATGCGTATATCACCATTGCAGGACCCATCATCATAAAGAAGACGATCAGGAGTGCCCAGTCATCTGTAATCACTACTTCATAGAGTCTTGGAAGAGTACCTATTTGTGCGATGAGAGCAAATGCTAATGATGCGCTAGTACCTCGTTGGGTTTCTTTTGCAACCCATGCAAATACAAGACCAACCGTTACAAGCACTATTGATAGAATAAGTGATGCAATGTCCTCATAGAGTTGTAGATTGGCTGGATCAATTTCAAGTGCTAATGCCATTAAAATAATCGTTGCCAAGGTGACCCCAATTGGAATTACGTAAAGACGTCGATCGTTCAAAATCCAAACTGCAGCGATTCCAATCATTACGACTCCTGCCGCAAATGATAGAAGGTATGCATATCTTGTACCTATCAGGATACCTTCAGTGATAATATACTCTTCAAGATAGATTGTGATGCTACCAAAAGCAAGTATCCCCAAAGCTATAGCAACCAGATAGAGAGGTCTGAATGCGCTCTTTGTTTCTTCATCAGCACCAGATGTTCTGGATATGATGTATTTTATCATTACAAGTGCTGCGAGTAGAAGAGCAGCACCACCATATAATTCTGCGAAATGCCATATTGCCATTATATCTTCCTCCTAAAAGACTGTCTTTCCCCAGTCCTTAGCGGATTCTTTGAGGGACTTGTTCAATTCGATAATTCCTGACTCGACCTTTTGAGCGGCTTCATCATCTGAGGTTATCATCTTACTGACTAGGCCAATGAATCCATCAGTGGCCGCAATGTCAGGGTTCTCATTAAGGAGGTCCACAACTTGCTGATTTTGTTGATCTGCTTGTTTCTCATGCACTCCATGAAGAGTAACAACATGCTTGTCACCTGCTTGTCGCATCATCATGGTGAGGTCGCCAAATCGCATTGACTTGACTTGGTTGCCAGACATTTGCTTAACAAAAATCTGTAGTGCGCTAATGAAACCTCCCAACAGGGCTGAATCACCATCTAATTTCTCAACGCCAGTTGATGCGATGGTTTCGCCTGCCGAATTAATTAGGAATACACCATACACTGTATTTGTCCCCTATTTTTTCTAAGTTCATTTGGGTCATGGTCAGTATGTCCAACCATGACATATCCCAGCTATTTTTGCGAAATAATTGAATATAAGAGTATGTAGCAGGGATATTCGCAACATAACAACAACAGAATCGCGATTATCGCAACAATTTCGGACCATTTCAGAAGGATTCGAAATAATCCCTTGTCTTATCCATGACGTCTTTCTCTTTCTGCTTAGAAGATACCGTGGTTTCAACATCGCGGACTTTCTTCTCTTGATCCACAAATGCGATGAGGTCGTGTTTGTTTGGGCATTTCACTGTTATCATCATGGGAAACCGTTTTGCCTCATTGAAAGTTTTCTCTTCAATCTCGAGATTAACAAGAGTATCGTCCTTACAAACAGGGCATTTGAACGGGTCTAATTTTAATTTGTTCACTTTAAGACATCCTGAGTTCACACAATTGACAATGTCAGATTACAGCATAAACTAACACGCAAATAAATCTCACTCATGACGAATCGGATGAGCAAAATAACTTCATAACTTAGTAACTTGTCAAAAGAGTAGTTCGTGACTCTACCTGGGGTATCACCTATGTCAATTCGTGTTCTTTTCGTTGATGATCACAAAGGTATTCTCAAAGTAGCCAAAAGCTACATTGAACGGTTGGATTCGGAATTAGAAGTAACAACCGTTGAAACTGCAGAGATTGCTTTGGACCTTCTAGGATCTGAGCCCTTTGATGCAATAATCAGTGATTATCAGATGCCATTTTTGGATGGTATTGAATTCTTAGAAAAAGTTCGAAATCATGATGAGAATATTCCTTTCATCATGTTCACCGGACGAAGCAGGGAGGAAATCGCCATCAAGGCATTGAATCTTGGTGCAACGCATTACGTGACAAAAGGTGGAGATGCAAAGTCGCAATATGCTGAATTGATTCATATCGTTCGTAGTTCCGTTGAACATCATCGCGCTAAGATAGCCCTTCGTGATTCCGTTGAAAAGCATCAGGCTGTCTTTGAAAATGCACAAGATGGAATCTTAATTGTTGACCGTGAAACGCGTAAGGTGCATTCAACCAATAATCAGATGTGTGAACTTCTTGGATATTCACATGAAGAGCTATTTGAGATGGTGGTAGAGGACCTCCATCCCAAAGATTCCCTTCCGCAGGTTTCTGAAGCATTCGAGATGCAAGCTTCAGGTATGCTTAAGGTGGCAGAACGTCTTCCAGTGTTGCGTAAGGATGGAGCTATATTCTATGCAGATATTTCTGCATCACCCATCATCCTCGGTGGCAGAGTCTATCAACTGGGTTTCTTCAGAGATATCTCCCAGAAGCTTGAGGTTGAAAACGCTCTGAGGGCGAGTGAAGAACGATATCGTGTAATTGCAGAGTCATCCTCAGACGTTATCTTTACACTTGATTTGGAAATGAATAGAACCTATCTTAGTCCTTCAGTTGCGAAGCTTAGAGGTTTCACCCACGAAGAGTCTCTTGCTCAAGGCTGGGAAGAGGTCATGACTCCAGACTCGTTAGAAAAGATGCTGCGAATCTTTGGAACTGCAATATATAACCTAAAGAATAATGAACCTGTTGAACTGCCTGTCATTATTGAACTGGAAATGCTTCACGCAGAAGGTCATATTGTCTGGGTTGAAACCTCGGCATCCTTGATATATGATAATGATGGTAATCCAATGGGAGTTATGGGTATCACTCGAGATATTAGCGATCGGAAATCCGCTGAACTATTAACGCGTGATTCTGAGATGCGATATCGTACTTTGTTTGAAACAGCTCATGATTCGATTTTTCTAATGAACAATGATGTCTTCTTAGATTGTAATGACAGGACCTTGGAAATCTTTGGTTGTACACGTGATCAGATTGTAGGGCAAACGCCCTACCGATATTCCCCGGTTGAACAACCGGATGGTCGTAGTTCACAGGAAAAGGCATTGGAAAAGATACAAGCTGCAATTGATGGAGAACCCCAATTCTTTGAGTGGACTCATATCAGATATGATGGAACCCCGTTCGATGCAGAAGTAAGTTTGAATGCAATTGAGATTTCTGGTGAAGTTCTAATTCAAGCCATTGTACGAGATATTACGGAAAGAAAGGCATCAGAACAAGCTACCCAAGACTCTGAGATGCGATATCGAACGCTCTTCGAAACGGCGCACGATGCAATCTTTCTCATGAACAACGATATCTTCCTAGATTGCAACGATAAGACTCTGGAGATGTTCAGCTGTGAACGGGATCAAATAGTTGGGCAGACTCCTTATCGATACTCACCACAAACACAACCTGACGGTAGGGAATCTCAAGAGAAAGCTCTGGAGAAAATCCAAGCAGCAATCGATGGTAATCCTCAGCGTTTCGAGTGGACTCACATCAAATACGATGGAACTCCATTTGATGCAGAAGTTAGCCTGAATGTAATTGAACTCTCCGGAGAGCTTCTCGTTCAAGCTATTGTACGAGATATCACTGAGCGAAAGGCAGCAGATATGACAATTCGAACAAGTGAAGAAAGATACCGGATGTTGTACGAGAATGTGCCAGATGGCATTGTTGGACTTGACCTGACGGGAAAGATAACTATGTGCAATGACAAACTCCTGGAGATGACAGAATATAGTCGCGAAGAAATGATTGGGAATTCATTCTTTGATTATATGGCTCCTGAGATAAAGGGGGCCACTATGGACGCCTTCAATGGAAGTGTTGCACGGGGAGAAACTCTAGTTGAGGGTTTCGAGGGTATTCTAGTCCGAAAGGATGGGACACAGTTCTATTTCCATTTGATTAGTTCACTTACGGTTGTTGATGGTGTGCCTGTAGGTATGCAATCCTACCTCCGCGACATCACTGAGAGACGGAACAACGAAGAAGAACTAAGACTGCAGCGGGAAGAGTTGAGTAGATACGCCCACTCAATGGCACATGACTTGCGTTCAAATATCCATGCTATTATCGGTTTTGCTGGTTTAGTAAAAGAGCACTACATCCCCGATTATGTTGATGAGGTTATTCAACTTGCTCACAAGATGGAAACTCTCCTCTCACGTTCTGTAGCTTTAGCAGAAGCAGGAATGGTGATTGGTGAAACAGACGCCGTTGATCTCACACAATTATTCATCGAGGTCGCACTTACAACTCTCCCGGATTCAACATCTATAGATGTACAGAGTATGCCTCTTGTGATATGCGATCGCGATAAGATGATGCAAGTTGCTCAGAATATACTTTCAAATGCTGTAGAGCATGGAGAAGCAAATAGGATAGAGATCACCTCGAAATTTAGCGAACATGATTTCTCTCTAATGATATCCAACAATGGAGTAACCATTCCTAAGGATATCCGCAGCAAAATCTTTGATGAGGGATTCACGACAAAGGATTACGGAGGATTGGGCCTGAACATTGTCAAGCGTATTGTTGAAGCTCATGGCTGGGAGATTGTCCTTGAGAATAGCAAGGAGATATCATTTCGGATTTCTGTTCCATTGGAAGATGTGAAAAAGATCACTTGAACCGTATTACCTCCATTTGTCCAATCCAGCGCCGATAAATACCCTTATATGCGTCAAACGTTTAATAGTTATCAAACGTTCGATTTAATTCGACGTTAAACCTCGATCCAGAAGGGTTCTGACTATTCTAGTGTGATTACTAACACCCTTACGTCGAGGTAGATAAAATGGTGAATTATAAATGGCGTTAGTTGAGCTAACGATTACGCAAGCTTGGGTAGTAGTATTTTCTATTCCAATCGTGGCTTTTGTGTCAACAATTCTCATGGATGTAATTCTAAAGAGGACTGAGGAGGGTAGATTGAATTCCTTGCTCTCCTTCATTATGAGATCCCCTCAAACATTGAATGATTTAGAATCAAGTGAGAATCTGGATATATCGAGTGTGAGAAAACAACTCCTTACTGTTCTCGGACTTGTCTATACTGCTGTGTTTCTTTTCCTACTAGTAAATATTCTAGCAGAGTTTTATTTTGTTTTAGGTGATGCTGCATTTCCTGTTAATCAGGGATCAACAGGTGCGATGAGAGAGGTAAGTAGAATTGTAGTTGAAACTCCATGGTGGAGTGGATGGTACGGGAATTTACCTTGGTACTATGGGTATCCGACCCCCTTACCAGGTTCAGATACCTTTCATAACACATGGGAATGGGTATTGTTCACTGCATTTTTCGTAGACAATCCGGTGTTTCTTGAAACTTATATCTTAGCAATATGCATAGTATCATTGATCGCTGCTTCATTCTTTTTACTTCCACTATCGATTAGAAGGGTTAGAGATTCCTTTATTCCATCATTCTTCCTTCTTACAATGGGAATCTTCACTTACATTCGACCTCAACTTGGGTTATTTGCGCAGGCGTTTGCCTTTCAATTTGAAGGAGAAACCCTCCAATTTGGTTCAATGGTACAAGGGGGAACTGTATTTGTTGGTAATACTGCAATTGGTCTAATGAGTTCCTCCCTCCTGCAGATCATTTTGGTGGGTGTGATTTTCGTGGTCGTTGGTGGTTTCCTTTGGAAACGTCATTACCCAGAGAAATCACGTTCACATATTTGGTTCATGCTTCTTCTCTCGTTGGGTTATGTAATCAGTTTCTTCGCAACCATGGGGGCGTACTAAAAGATGAAACACTCTCGCATAACAACTCTCGCAATATTGGTAGTTGTCGTTAGTACAACTCTACTATCACAGTCGATAACTCCGATAACAATTCATGAAAACTTCAAGAATGATTACTTGACCTCACAGAACTCGATTGATATTTGGCCAACTAATGAATGGCAGGTATCCACTCCTGAAGAGCAGGGGATGGATTCAAGCAAGCTAGATGATGCTATGGAGTATATCGTTGATAACGATGTTCGATGTGACGGACTCGTAGTGATCCGTAATGGATACATAGTCTATGAAGAATATCCACGTTCCAGATATAACAGCTTTACTTTACATCGACTGTATTCCACAACAAAAAGTGTTCTCTCCGCCTTAGTGGGAATTGCTCTAGATAATGGAAACATCAGTAGTCTTGATACCACCGTTTTGGATTTCTTTCCAGATATCACCCCTGAGAATCCATCTCCCGAAAAGGAGATGATGACTCTCCGACATCTTT
>DAOWDY010000068.1 GCA_030638785.1 Candidatus Thorarchaeota archaeon | reverse complement strand
TCCACTATCAAGTGGAGTTTCTAAACCATCTAGAAGACCAATATCCACCTCATTTCTGAGTAAGAGGGTCTCTCGATCCATCTGTTGAGGGGAATCCCAGACGCTTCTGACTTCTTCATGGTTGCTAATGAGCAGTTCAAGAGCCGATTGCAGATTCCCACCAACCTCCAGCTCGATCTCGAATACTTCTGAAGGCATTTTTGCTGCGAGAGGTCCACGGAATCTGATTCTCACGTTCATCTTACTCAGCCTGGACATAGTTCAATCTATGATAAAGTGTGCGGAGGGTACCTCAAACAGTCTGTAAGCTGAAGCTCCCAAAAGATAATAGAAACCAACTAACCCTCTTGATTTATGCCTAGACCTTTTGAAATTCTACAGATTGGGTTTGGGACCATTGGTCGACCCATTGCTAAGGTCATCATTGAGCGAGAGAATCTTGTACTCTCAGGTGTTGTCGATACTGACACAAGGCTCAAGGAGAAGACCGCTGAAGAAGTACTGGCACTAGAAACTCACTCAACTACTAGTATTCATGGTAGTATTCAAGAAGCTCTTGCCAAGATGGACACCTCTCCAGACCTTGCCCTAATTCTCACTGTATCCAATCTAGAGGGAATTTTACCAACAATCAAAGAGTGTCTTGAAGCAGGAATGGATGTCCTTTCTATATGTGAAGAGCTGTCATATCCACATACAAAGTATCCCGACCTATCTTCTCAAATTAATACAGCCGCATGTGAAGCAGGAAAAACTGTAGTGGGCACTGGGATTAATCCTGGATATCTGATGGATTTGCTCCCCATTGTAATTACCGCACCTTGTCAACAGGTTGACTCCATCCACGTCACACGTGTCATTGACTCAGGTAGAAGGAGAGCTTCTTTTCAGAAAAAAGTCGGAACAGGAATGTCCGTTGAGGAATTTGAAGATGCAATCAAGGCGAAGATAATAACTGGACATGTTGGTCTTGTCGAGTCCATGCAGATGATTAGTGATGCAATGGGACTAGATTTAGATCACTTTGAAGAGTTCCCGCCAGAAGCAGTAGTTGCAGATGAGTCAGTTACAACGTCCTATGCTACCATAGAGAAAGGAAATGTTCTAGGTCTGAAGAGTAGAAGTATAGGTGCAAAGGGCGGAAATACTTTCATCACCCTTGAGTTCGTCGCACACGCCGCAGTTGAACATGAATTCGATGAGATACAAGTTACAGGCTATCCGAATTTGACTCAGAGAATTGATGGTGGAGTTATGGGCGATTATGGAACTGCCGCGTTGGCGGTCAATATGGTCCCTCTAGTCATCAATGCAAAGCCAGGATTATTCACCATGAAGGACCTCCCAGTTCCTCGGAATACTCAAAGGGTCTGGAAGGATGAGGATTAGTTCAGTCTAATTAACAGGCATAATGGAGGAATATGTAATGCTTGAGAGATACAAAAAAAACACCCAGAAATCAGCAGAACTGTGGGATCGTGCAGTGAATGTGTTTTCAGGAGGAATAAACCACAACATTAGGACATTTGGTCTCGACAGGTGTGGAGCCTATCCTCCATTCATCGTCAGAGGGGACGGCAGTCACATATGGGATGTAGATGGAAATGAGTATGTTGATTTCTGGATGACTCACTACTCTCAAATTCTAGGTCATAACAATCCTTCTGTTAGAGAAGCACTTCAGGCACAGATTGAACTCGGTTGTCACTTTGGCGCTCTTAATGAATCACAGGTCATTCTTGCAGAGAAGATACAGAGAGCTATTCCTTTACTGAGAAAGATGCGATTTTGTAGTACGGGAAGTGAATCTACAATGTATGCCACTCGACTCGCTCGACTGTTTTCAAAGAAGAGACTGATTGCTAAGGCTCGGGGAGGATGGCATGGAGGGAATGATTCTCTTGCTTTTCATCTAAAGAACCCTTTTACAGATGAGCCATTTTTTGACGGAGTATCCTTTGATTACAATGATAGAGAGAGCTTCGATCAAATGCTTGCCACATGCAAAGATGATTTGGCTGCAGTCATAGTAGAACCTGTACTAGGGGCTGGAGGTGGAATATCTCCCGAACCTCAATTCCTACCACATCTGAGAGAACAAACAGAAAAACATGGGATCCTCCTAATATTTGATGAAATAATCACAGGATTTCGACTGTGTTACGGTTCCGCTGGTGTGGAGGTTTATGGAGTAGAACCTGACCTAATCACTCTAGGCAAGATTGCGGGTGGAGGAATGCATCTTGGAGTCTATGGTGGACGTGAGGATGTTATGGAACTTGCAAAACCTGGAACTCAGGATAGTAGATGGGTTGGTGGCGGGACATTCTCGTCACATCCTATGGCAATGGCTGCTGGCATTGCAGCGTTGGATGAACTTCACAAACGCAGGGAGGCCTATTCGAAACTAAACCAAATGGGAGAAGCATTCCGTTCCCGTCTCAATACACTGTTTGATGAGAGGAGTCCTTTTGGTATTGCAACGGGAATAGGATCGATAATCTTTGTCAGTATTATGAAGAACAAAATCGAACTACCCTTAACAGCTCAAAAGCTAAGCGAAGTACTGGACAAAGAAGGCCTTGACCGCTTCCAAAGTATCCTAATGGAGGAAGGAGTGTTTGGCTATCATGGACTAGGAGCACTCTCATTTGCCCATTCCGAGAGTGATTTGACAAAAACAATTCATGCTGTAGAGGTGTCTACCGAGTCCTTACAGAGATAACAACGTTTCCCACGCATACTATATTCAACAAAATCACGTCAAAATCTTGGCGCGGTACGAAATACTAATAGCCATAATCTTTTGGAGCTGACTACCTTCTGTCAGCGGTTAAGAGGTGATAGTGATGAGCATATTAGCCAGATTATTCGGAATGGAAGATGCCACTGAGACAGGACTCCGTCTGGCTAAGATTATGGCTATGATCCTACCCCTCTTTGCAGCAGTTTTCCAGGTTTCAACGACGTTCTGGGTTATATTCATCTCCGAATCACTTGGCAGTGGCAATTACTTCGACGGTCTAGTGTTTGTAGGTATTCTTACCATAATCCAGTTTGGTGTTCAGGTACTATTGGATTATCCGACCGGCGCTTTGGGAGATCATATCGGTCAGAGATACGTGATAGCTTCCGCACTCTTATGTTATGCAGTTGCCTTCGGACTGACGTCTCAACTTACCTATGAAACACCCTTCATTTTCTATATTGTAATCT
>DAOWDY010000237.1 GCA_030638785.1 Candidatus Thorarchaeota archaeon | reverse complement strand
GCCTATGGAGCCCCATTCATATGGTAGTTTTGCTATTGAAGAATCATGCTTGAAGTTCCATACCTTCAGACAAGTGTCTTTATTGACGAGAGATACAGTCTAGGAGGAAATCAACTGGCAACCTATTGGAATTCTGAAATCAACAAGGGCATCTCAACTGAAAGTATGCAAGGTATGACTCTTGAGATGAATTTCTCAGAATCCACATTTATAGAGAAACCTTCATCATCAAAATATGACGCGAAGGTTCGAATATTCACTCCAGCTAGGGAGATTCCCTTTGCTGGGCACCCAACTATCGGAACCGCTTTCGTTATGAAGAAGAAGGGGATAGTTGAGAAAGATGCAACAAGTGCCATTCTTGAGCTTGGAGTAGGTCCAATCCCAGTAGACTATTCGCAAGATGGATCAATCCGTATGCGACAGAACGAGCCGGAGTTTCTGGATATGTGGGGGGACAAGGCAACTATTGCATCAGCACTGAATATCTCAAAGGACTTAATTTCAACAGAATCTCCCATGCAATGGGTTTCGACAGGATTTCCTTTCTTAATGATCCGATTAAATTCATTAGAAGCAGTTCAACAAGCAAGCCCAAATCCACCTGAGATTCTATCAGCTCTCGAGGGACAGATAAGCAAACAGATAGTTCTCTTCTGTACTGAGGGTGTTAATTCTGATTCACATGTTCACCTCCGAATGTTTGCACCTGAAGTCGGAGTAGTTGAAGATCCTGCTACTGGAAGTGCCGCCGGTCCTCTCGCAGCATATATTGAACAATACAATCTCCTGAACCGGGAGAAACCATGTGCAGATATTGTCATCGAACAAGGATATGAGATTCGAAGACCCAGTAAGTTAGTTGCGAGTGTTATCGGTGAACAAGATTTCGTTGGAGCATATGTATCTGGGTTAACAAGATTGGTCGCAGAGGGTACATTCTATCTAGATATTTAAAAAGAAGAAAGAGCCCGAGGATAAAACCTCGGGTCTAAACTATTACTCAGATCGTAGAGCGTCAACAGGCATGAGCTTCGATGCTCTATATGCTGGCCAGAGGGCGAAGAGAACGCTGACACCTATTCCAAAGAGCAACGCTTGGATTGCAAGTATCGGTGTTACAACGGGTGTGATGCTCATGAAAGATTCTGCACCATTGGGGGCACCTCCACCACCCATTCCACCAAATCCTCCCATCATCCCTCCAAAGAGGTTAGCAAGGAATGCTCCCAATCCGATTCCGAAAATGCCGCCAAGTAGACCAATGAGGGAAGCTTCTGCAAGGAAAATTGCTAGAACAGTTTTCCCTTTGGCACCCAACGCTTTCAGGATTCCAATCTCTCGAGTTCGCTCCATTAAGGAAACTATCATGATGTTCATGATGCCAATCCCTGCCACCAGAAGAGAGATACCTCCAATGCCTGCTAACAGTAATTCGACTATTGCTAGTACACTGGATATTGTTCCTAGAAGCGCAGTAGCTGAGGTCACTGATACTTCATTGAGAAATAGTTCTTCGATCTCCTCAGAAATAGCTACAATGAAATCTTCATCATCACTTTCGAGCTTAACAGCGAGAGAGTCAACCTCTTCTGTGTCAAAGTAGTTTAGAGCGGAATCAATGGTAATGTACATTCCAGTATCGGAAGGTCCGAAACCGAAGGAACCAATCTCTTCCATAATACCAACAACAGAAATTGTCAAGTTAACTGGTTCGAGAACAGTTCCGTTTCTAACGCTGTAGTAGACATTAATTGTGTCACCCAACTCTACCAAATGTGTACCATTATCCCATGGATCATAGAGATAGTAACCAATTACTGCTTCACCATCTGCAGGGGAAGCGGGTATTTCGCCTAACTCTGTAGTGAAGGTGGAGTATAGCTCTTCGTATGCAGCAAAGTCCACACCCGTTAAACTCAGCATACGGTCCATCAACTCAAACTCAGCGGTGACCGTATTTGACACCGTTGCAGCGGATATTACAACTCCATCTACGGTTTCTACTATGTCGGTATCATTCTCGTAAAACACAAAGTCGGATTCACCACCAAATCCCATGAATCCTCCAGACCCTGGAGACACGGTCACAACATCAGTCGAGAGACCTTCTTGGAAAGTTCCGGATATTGCTACTTGGAATCCTTGAGTGAATGAGAGTAAAGCAACAATAGCTGCAATACCGATGACGATGCCCAAAGTTGTCAATCCAGAGCGCAGTTTACGTAGCCGGATTGCACCAAAAGCATAACCTAGTGTATCTCGTGCTTTCACTCTAGTTCACCTCATCTGAAACAATCAGACCATCACGCATTCGAAGTGTTCTAGGGGTGCGAGCAGAAACCTCTTGGTCGTGTGTCACAATGATGACTGTCATTTGTAGCTCTTCATTCAATTTGACTACTAAATCCATCATTTCCTGAGCAGTCTTTGAGTCAAGATTTCCGGTTGGTTCGTCCATCAATAAGAAAGCAGGCCGATTCACTAATGCCCTAGCTACAGCAACACGCTGACGTTCACCACCACTTAGTTCTGATGACTTGTGAGTCATACGTTCTGCAAGTCCGACCTTTGTTAGAGAATCAGTAACACGTTCCTTTCGTTCCGACCTCGATATACCTGAGATCATCAAGGGTAATTCGACATTGGCTTTTGCATCCAGTCTTGATATTAGATTGAAGAACTGGAAGACAAAACCAACTTGTTTTCTTTTCTCGGCGAGCTGATTATCATTCAATGTTGAAATATCAGTGCCATCTATGATTAAAGTTCCATCAGTGGGACGATCCAAAGCTCCTATCAGGTTCAGAAGTGTTGACTTCCCGCTACCTGAAGGACCAAGGACTGAAACTAGTTCCCCCTTCTTGATTGAAAAGGAAACTCCTCTCAGAGCCTTGACAGGGATCTCGCCCATCATGTATGTTTTCGTTGCATTTTGTACCTGTAATATTTCTGACATATTATCTAGCCCCCTAATAGGGTGTCAGAACAACATTTGATCTATACTGCATTACAAGCATCTCTAGCCTACCAGCAGTAGAATCATCAAGGGGCTCAAAGCATGCACTGAGGAGATGTATGTGCCTCTTAGTGAAACGACTCTGGAGAGTCATTGGTCTCACAATGGCATAGTGTCCTGTTTCACGTGGAGAATGCAATTCGCTTTGGTTCGTCTTAAAGAAAGGCGTGTGAAACGGACCGGAATTTTGCATATCTTCGAGCATGTTGTTCTGACCTTTTATGATATCATATATGATATCGCTAACGATATCCTCTATGTATGCGCATATAAAACTACCGAATTCGTCAAACGTTTGGCGAAACCGGAATAAAATTACTTCTGTTACCAATATAAGTAAGATGATTCGACCAAAGATGTACTAAGAGATCATTCTTCTAAATGAGTAACAATCTTCTCTAGTTTCTTGGTTGTAGATTTGATTATCCTCTCGAATTCAGCAAGTACCTCTGGGTTAGGATTCTCGTGCATCTCTGCAAGGATT
>DAOWDY010000114.1 GCA_030638785.1 Candidatus Thorarchaeota archaeon | reverse complement strand
TTTGGAAAGACATGTGTCGCATTATCAGGAATTCTCCCTTGGATAAAAGAGAATGATGGCAAGGTGCTCTATTGTGCTCGCACCCACAAGCAGCTCGATCGTGTAGTGGAGGAACTCGCTGCGATGGAAAAGGGTGATGCAGTTAGCGGCGTTTCATTCAGAGGTCGTCGTCATATGTGCCTCAATCCTTTTGTTATTGAGAATGCAGATATCACCGCCCCCATCAGCGAGGTCTGTGGTCAGCTAAAGGCAAGTAGGAGTTGTGCATTCTATGAACGGTTGAGGGGGCAAGCACCCGAGGACATACTGGAAGATATGCCAAAGAAGATCATGAGCGCTCCGGACATTGTCAAGTATGCAAAGGGGCTCAAGAAGTGCCCCTATGAGATGGCAAAGAAACTTGCAAAGGTTGTGGATGTTGTTGCCTTATCTTATCTCTATGTCTTTGATCCATTCATTTTGGCAACTTTCATCCCAGAACTAGATGTTCCCTTTTCGAAGATTGTGCTTGTGCAGGATGAAGCGCATAATGTACCAACTACAGCATTGGACTCTGCTAGCGATTCTCTAACTCTAGGGACAGTCAGGCAGGCTATGAGAGAGGGTACAAATTACAATGATGAGGAAGTGAAAACTTTCTGTCGAGGGCTGGCTAAGTGCCTTATAGATTTATCAACCAATATGAAAGAAGGTGATGAAATCACCCTAAACCCGGACGGCATTCTTGAAACCGCTCTCAAGGAAGCAGGAATGACCAGCGATGACGATATTCTCTCCCACATGAAAGACTTGGGAGCTAAGATTCGAATGGGGCTCTTGAAGGCTGGTAAGTTTCCAAGATCGTCGATATTCCGAGTTGCAGAATTCATGCTACGATGGCAACAATACATTCAGAAAACGGATTATGCTTTCCTACTAAGCGTTTCAAAGACCCCAACGGGCAGTAAGAGGGTAGCGCTAGATCTTGTGGCTCTAGATCCCACATCTGTTACACGACAGGTCCTTAGTTCTGTACGAACCTCAATTGCTGTTTCTGGAACAATCTCTCCCCTGGATGCCTATTCTGAAATGATTGGTTTGGGTGATGATGCACTGAAAATGACTTTTGATAGTCCCTTCGCAGCTAAGAATAGACTGGGTATTGTTGTTGAGGGATTGGATACTTCATACAAATCGCGTGGTACTGAGGTCTACAATAGGATGGTAGAACACTGTGTCGAAGTAGCACAGGCTACTCCAGGAAACACTGGAATCTTTGCAACTAGCTACTTCATTGCAAAGAACCTGATTAAATCAGGTCTTGAGAAACAGATTGGAAAGAAGCTCTTCATAGAAAAACAGCGTGCGAAGAGTGTGTATAATGACCAAATGTTATCCGAATTCAAGGCGATGGGCGATAATGGAGGTGCTGTGCTTCTTGGTGTGCAAGGAGGACGTAACTCAGAAGGAGGCGACTTTCCGGGCTCAAGTATGGAAAGTGTCATCGTAGTAGGAGTCCCATATGCTCGACCTACTCCAAGAATTGAAGCCCTCATTGGCTACTTTGACAAGCGATTTAATGGACGAGGTAGAGATTATGCATATGTTCTACCTGCCATGACACGCGCAATTCAAGCTGCTGGAAGACCGGTAAGAGGACTTGATGATAAAGGAGCGATAGTACTTCTAGATCAACGATTTGCAAAGCCATACCTTAGGCGTTTCATGCCTGCATGGTTGGATGAAGTGACTGATGTTCTTCCAAATAGTCCGGAAATGGTTGGTCAAGCAGTTGAACGGTTTTTCTCCAATTGAGTGAATTTGAGCAGGACTTCTGAAACCGTTGTTTCATCTGCAAGTATTTCTCGGGCAGTCTCGAGTGAGAGCTCGCCTCGGTTGTTTGTCAACCAGGTAAAGAGATGTTGAAGAGCACGTATGAAACCTCTCTTTGATTCAATTTGAAAATCCACCTTCTCAGGTCTTCGCCCTGTACGGGCTGCAATGAGAAGAGCTGAAGTCTGATCAGTGAGATATCCACCTGGAGAAGTTGTATGTCTTTCATCAACCAATTCGATATCAATACCGGGCATTTTTCTTACAAGTGACCTCAAAAAAAGCGTAGAATAAAGCTTTGAGCCCAATCCTATTCTGACTAAAGTACGACTCTTAGGATACCGTTTCTTGGCCAGTTGGACCAATTCTAACGCGGTATGGGAGGCATCCACAGTTGATGCCATTACTTTAGAAAAGATGGTTGTGCCATTAGCAAGAACTACCAATCCAATATGCAATCCAGGATCAATACCAACAACTATCTCTCGAGGGTTTCTTACAGATAGATATCGTGTCATCACATCAAATGAAACGGTTATTTCATCTGGAACCTCTTCGACCAATACTAACCTTTCCAGGTCCATTGATAATGCTTCACTCTCAGTTGTGATGACAACCTTTGCAACATCACAGAACCTATCGCCAGGAGAACAGACTCGGAATTGGAGGTCTAACTCTTCAAGGATTTTGACAACAATGTAGAATGTCTTTGGTTTTATTGTTGCAACAGCAATATCATATTTGGACATTCTATCGGCCCTTCTGAGTTACCCTTATCACTCGGAGAGTGTCATCCAGTTCGAGGTTGTTCACAATTTGATTCTTCCGTCAGGGGTTTCTTTATTGGATCGACTGCTTAGCCGAGGAATTTCTACTGGTGTGTTTACACATGTATTTGGGAAAGCGGCTTCTGGTAAGACTACTCTTGCGCTTGAGTTTGTTAGAAGTGCTCTCAATCTTGGGAAACGGGTAATTTACATCAACTCTGAATCCTCATCTCCAATAGAACGCCTTGAACAACTGATAGGTAAGAGGTACAATGAAATCGAACAACAAATTACTCTCTTACTACCAAAGAGCTTTGATGAACAGGGCAATATCGTGGAGGATCTTGAGCTCTATGTCAAAGATGAAACAAAGCTAGTTGTGATAGATACTCTCACACGACTATACAGACCAATATTGGAAGATAAAGAAACCAGTTATGCTGCTCATAGAGAGTTGAATCGGCAAGTGGGATTACTCAAGGGATTAGCCAGGCAGCAAGATATTGCAGTGATTGTACTTAACCAAGTAAGAGCAAAGATGGACACACATGGTGGAGTAGAGCCAGTCGCTACAGGTATTCTGGACTACTGGTCTGACTACGTGATTAAGATATCTGCTAAGAGGAAAACAGGTGCAAGGCTTGTAGAGCGATTAGCGCCTGAAGGTGAACTCTCAAGTATTGTTCTATACTTAACAAATGATGGATTCTCGACCAAAGATGCCCAAGAGAAACAGTGAAATGAGCCTTAGGTTCGAGCTTTTCTATAGGAGTACGCCACATGTATGAAATAATAGCCCTGATTGAACTGGCCATCTGGCTTGGACTTCCAGCATGGATAGCAAATGCAACTCCTGTTTTGTTTGGAGGTGGGAGGCCTATTGATGGTGGACGGTCATTCAGCGATGGTCACAGAATACTCGGCGATGGTAAGACCATCCGAGGTTTTGTCGTGGGAGTGTTTCTTGGAACTTTGACGGGTGTTGGACAGTATCTTGCAGCGCCATACCTTCAACCCTTGATGGAGATGTATGTGGTTGTCACACCACCCATGCAACATGTCCTGTACATGACAATTCCAGCTGCATTTCTCCTATCACTAGGTGCACTGATGGGTGATTTGACTGGGTCGTTTATCAAAAGGCGTATCGACATCAGAAGTGGGAATCCCTCACCTGTTCTAGATCAGTTGGGTTTCATCCTAATGGGCTTGATTCTAGCAGTCCCCTTTCTTCAACCTGAAGCAATCTATGTAATCATTCTAGTGACTATTACTCTGGGAATCCATTGGCTCAGTAATGCATTGGGGTATCTCTTGGGTATGAAGAAAAATCCTTGGTAAGATGTATACGATACCTTCACAACGGTTTCAACTTGCAAAGATACACATAAAAGGCAAATTCAAGCAGTATGCTTGTTCTGGCTCTTTCCGGAACAACTTTGCCATTCCATCATGGAAAAAACAAGTATCTAGTTTCTATATATGACACCGGAGTATCACAACAATGATGGTCAAGCATTGCATGCAATCAGATGTAGTATACGTTACAGTACCAGGAGCAAGAGAAGATGTGCTTCAGCTAATGGCTGAGAGGCAAATCAATGGTCTACCAGTGGTCAAGAAGGGAACAAAGACTCTCGTCGGGATAGTCACCCGGACAGACCTGCTTAGGAAGGCTGATGAAAACCAACTTGCTATGCTTATGAAACGAGACCCTGTAACTGTAACACCAAGTACCAAGGTGACAAAAGCAGTTACCATCATGATGAAGAACAACTATCGCAGACTCCCAGTTGTAAGTAAGGGCGAATTAGTTGGAGTGGTATCAGTCCCTGACATTATTAGTGCAACACTTGAAGATAGTAAGAAGTATCAATCAGAAAGTATTGCTAATTACATTGCAAAAGAAGTGGTTTCAGTGTGGGATCAGACTCCTCTTCCATTGGCATATATGATGATGGAAATGGCAGGAAGAAGCTCACTTGTAGTTGTCAATGCAAATGGGGGCGTTGCGGGCCTGATAACTGTCAGCGACTTCATCAAGCTCTCAGAAGTAACTATAGAGGATAATATTTCTATGACATATGGCGGTGAAGAGTCAACCGTGGGCTGGGATTGGACCTCCAAGGATTTTCTTGTAGTGACCAAGCGACTGCTTAAACTGCCAAACGTGCCTGTGGGTCAAGTGATGACACAGAACATGATTAGCGTCAGTGAAGTGACTACAGTGGCAGAATGCGTGAAAACACTCAGAGTGAATGAGATTGATCAGGCACCTGTACTCTCCGCTGCAGGAAATCTCATTGGTATGATTGAAGACCGAAGCCTTCTGAAACTTGCTATTGAACTTGTGGAGTAGACGTTTCTTCCTCAAAGAAGTCTGTTAGAGATGTTTGTTCTGATATAAAGAGTGAGTCAAGCGAGGAACTAATCATTTTCAGGCGTTGTTGGAGATAGATACCAAGTCCATGATCATCAATCATTTTCTGAGATATTTTCAGATATTTTGAGATGTTCTTTTGTCTTACAGTGAGGGACAGTTTAGAACCACAGCTACAGCTTCCAGAGAGAGGGATTCGTCTATAGATTCTATTGCATTTCACACAACGTATCTTCTGTGTTGAGTATGCCCTTAGGTTTCCTCTAATATCTCTTAAGAAGTGTCCTGAAAGTACACGTTCTGCAACATCTGCGGTATCAACAGCCTCAATTAACTTGGCCAGCCTGAGCTGTCCATCCACTTTCTCAGCCATACCACCAAGTATCTTGTATCTCGTGTTAACGGGACCGACATTTATTGAAGAAGTACCATGAGTGAATCCGAACCCTTCATACTGTGCCTCAGTATTCAATCTTGATGCAATTATGTCAACAAGATGTTCAACAACACGAGGGTGTTGTGCTTCTTGTACCATCTCATAGAACTCAGATGGATATCTACTACATACCTCGATGTTGTGGCATTCGTCATCTACTTCCGAAGGATTGAGCACCACAGATAGCACAAGAGGTGCATCCATGAAACCTCCACGACCTTTTGGTAGATAGGCTCGTGAGAAATTCAGCAGTGCGTCCAAGACCAAGATTAGCGAGTCCTCATCGCCGTCACAGTTCCTTCTCTTTGCTGCATGCCAGTATGGATGTGCGTAACACATACTAGCGGTTGTAAAGCCTATTACTCTACCAATTATCCCAGCAGAAGTGTGGGGGGCAAGTCCAATAATCAGTTGGCCAACAACATCCTCGGGATCTTCAAAGTTATAGTATCTGCCAACCCCGTAAATCTTCTCAAGAGAATCGTCAACAAACTTGCCCACTTGTACTAGATATTCACCACAGTTTTCGGGAATTACCACATCTTGTACCTTTAGTTCAAGAATCTGATCATCAGAATGAAGAGGTTCTCCTTCAATATCTGTGTAGTAGCCAAGCTCACGTAAACGATGAAACGGAACACCCACTTCAATTGGTGTAAAGTGAGTAAGTGGGGCATCTGTAGCATCGAACCGTGCAGTACCATCTCGATAGCAATAGACATCATGCTTAGCACGGAGGATTCCCTTGCCTAGATATTCAGGGATTTTCAGATTACTTGTAAGACCTAGAACACCTCGTACACCATATGTCTGAGGTTCTCCAACCTCGCCCTTTATTCGATCAAGGAGACCTTGCATATCAATTGGTACGTGACGAGTTCCACGAATTAGATTGACATCATGTCCTCTTGGACACATCCCTGTTGCCTTATCGGCATAACGATCACATCCATCCTGTGAACACCAATATTGAACATCGGTATGTCCACCACACACAGGACAGCGTGACTCAAAGGTTTCATTCTGGCATTTGGGGCAGCTTCTGGTTACCAGTTCCAAATTCAGTTGAGGCATCAATAATGGAGGCGTGTTTTCTGACAACTCGGAGTCAAAGGAATCTAGAGTCATCACTGGTTGCACTCCTTCAGCAACACGTTCAATATTTCTCTCAGTGCCCATTGCACGTCCTACAGGGAAGAGAACCTGTACTGGTGGCCGCATCTTGCGTACTAACGCCTTCTCTGGACGCCCCATTCTAGCACCTACTGAAAATCCGACCTTATCTCGTAATTCTATGTCACAGACTGAGTTGAGTAATTCAAGTGGGGTTTTTCCCTTTCCTTTTCGTCTTTTATTCCCCATCTGGGCAAGGATTGTTTCAGGCTCATCAAGTAGTCTAATTTTCCTTCCTTTAAGGGGAGTATGCGGAATGCCAGCCTTTTCTAGAATGTTCTTGATTGATACCTTTGAGGGTATTATCATGATTCTTTCTTCGTCTATCTCCTGAATCGTATGATTTTGATTGATATGATTACGTAAGTCTATGACTTCCTTCACTGAAATTGCTTGCCAACGATATAGATAGCGGGGGTGTAGAGGAACCCCGATAGATGCTGAAATACTGACAGCCTCTCTGGGAGTTGGTCGTTTTGCTAGTGGCGACTCGATAAATGCATTCAATTCTTCAGGTGTTATATCAGTATCAGCAAGTTTAGCTTCCAAATCTGAACGGCTGAACTCTGCGCATGCATCCTCTAATTCGTGCGACCACCATTCCTCGCAATATCCGGACGGGGCTAATGGGTGATTATTCTCTAAGAATTCGCCTAGTGCAACTAGTATATCTCCAAGTGCGATAATTCGTTCAACCTTATCTTGAACTTGTTTCGCTTCTTCGTAGGTGTGTATTTGCTTGACTGTGCCGTCTTTCAAGAGGACAATTGGGCCCTCTATCGTATCAACAGGAGCTACAATGGATCCCTTTCCTGGTCGTTCAGTTCGAATATGTGTTCCAGGGGCTAGAAACTCATCTACTAGAAGCATCGTGGCAGGGTGAGTACCAACTCCTGCAAGACCAGTGTTTCTAGATCGTCCGTACCTCAGTCGAAATCCACCAACTCGTGAGGGGTGGGAGAATACTGGTCTACCTCCTATGACATCGGCTAGATAATCAGACTTTGGTTCAAGTTTGCTAGCTTCGGTTTCGTCTTCAGAGGATTTTGCCTTTGAAGTCTTTTCTGCGATCTCGTCAAGCCAGCTCCATCCATCCATCTCAAGATGATGCACTATTTTTGCAAGTTTTGCTGCTCTGCCAACAACTCCATCATTTAGAACCAGAACCGATCCACTACGAACACGATTCGTTTCAATCCGGTCAAGGTCACGTCCTGCAGATACCTCAAATTCCTCAGTAGGTTCGCCAGTCAGCATGATTGGTAGTTTTGCTGCTGCAGACTTGATCAAGTCAGGATAGACAGAGTATTGCAAATGCACATGGCGAGCATATAGCTCGACTTCCTCAAGAGCCCTTTCTATCTCTTCCTCTGTTGCTCGAAATGGGGGTAGGTCCAGAACTTGTCGCACATAATCAGTCACAAGGACAGTAACTGCAGCTTCAGTTCCTCCTGCAGCACGAATCGGACCTGCGAGGTACAACGCGAGATATCTATCAGGCCCAGAACCTCTGATTCTCACTTTTGATATCCCTTCAAGTGGAGCAGCAGTAATACTCTCTGTAAGGATAGCAAGAGCCACGCGGACTGCCTTGTCCGCAGCCTTCTCAGGGTCTGTTATTCCTCCAAGTTCACCCAACGCTATCTCCTTGGCCACTGCAAATGCGACTTCGTCCCTGGGCTTGTCTTTTTGAAGTTCTCTGATTCTTTTTGCTACACCTTTTGGACCATCAAGAGTGGCTTCGACACGAGCTGCCACATCATGAGCGGGAGGTATCTCAACTTTCTCAGAGGGGTCTACTCCCTTAGCACGGGCTGCTTCTGCAATCTCATAGATTCTCTCTAGTTCATCACTAAGAGATTGAAAATAAACTCCATAGTTAATACTGTGTTTTGGGAGTTTGGGTTCGTCTTCGGTCACATCGTATCACCGTTGCCCGAAACCTAGACAATCCGAGTCGTTATGATCATTGACTGATGTTCGGTTCCTGCTTCACGGAGGTCTGCTTTGCTAATCCCAAAGGATTAGGATAAAGTCTTCCGTCCTCTCCACAGGCATTTTACGTCCCCGGCCAACTGACGGTGACGGTAGAATCGTCTTTAGACTTGGTTCTCGTCATGGACTCATGCTACATCTACTAATTCCTCTTCGAAGGATATAAGGACCTACAGGATGAAAGACCCTTTGATCCAAGATTCTTCTAAGAAATGTCTAGGTTCTGTGCAGCTGTTATCACCCTCCAATTAGTTTCTTTCGTCTTTTGTCTTTTGGCATGTTGAAGAATAGAAAGACACAAGTTCCAGTCAATCGCGCGTAAATCAGTTCGATTTGAAGTGTCACTTCAATCAGACCTTATTAGCTCGCCTCAAACGAGTAGTGAGCTTTAAAGGCATGGCACTGAACCGTACTATGACCATTGGGTCATTAACTTCGAGTTTGGATGGGAAGTACTGTGCTAACCCTTGAAGAAACAATAGAGCTGATTCGAAAGTATTTGCCTGAGTATGATCGAAAGGCAATAATGAAATCCATTGAAGAAAAGCGACAGGAATTAGGTCCTGAGATCGTGAATGAAGAGTCAGCAGCTATGATTGTTGCACGAGAGCTAGGAATAGATCTACAACAAGTATCATCAAGTGCTCGTCAAAAGATAGAGGATATCTCTGAAGATTTGAGAAATGTGGCTCTAACCGCAAAGGTTGTTCATATTGGAACAGTAAGGACATTTACCAGGAAGGATGGTGGTGGCGAGGGAAAGGTTGCTAGCATTAAAGTCGCTGACGAGTCTGGTCAGATTCGAGTTGCTATGTGGGATGACCAGACCAAAATTGTTTCAGAAGAGGCTATCTCTGTCGGAAATGTGATCCAAATCCGAGGTGCCTACGTCAAGAAGGGACTTCGAGATGCGCTTGAATTGAATCTAGGGCGTATGGGAGGTATTAGGTTACTGGAAGACTACGAGCTAGAGGACTTTGAGATAACTGTTGGAGAACCTCAATCAAACAAGATTAGTGATTTAGCTGAAGGAATGTATGACCTTACACTCTCTGTTAAAGTAGAGAGAGTCTTCCCGATGTCTACCTTCACGCGAAAGACCGATGATAGTGAGGGTAAAGTCCTGAGTATGATTGTCGGAGACGATTCGGGAACCACTAGAATGGTGTTTTGGGATGATCTTGCAGATACTGCATCAGAGATTCAGGAAGGAGAAGTAATACAGCTCACTGGTGGGATGTCCAGAGCTGGCAGAAATGATGGCGAGATAGAAGTACATGCTAGCAGATCTTCATCGCTTGAAAGAAATCTCAAGATGGATATCTCTGTCAAATCCGAAAAAATGGAAAGTGACCCCGCTGAGGCACTTGGAAGACTGAGTATCTCCGAAATGAAAGTGGGAATGAAGGATGTGGACATTGAAGGCAAGGTCTACAAGATTTTTCCACCGAATCAGTTTGAAAGAGACGGAAAAGCAGGACAAGTGCAGAATATCATCATTGTTGATGAATCTGGAAAGACCGTTCGAGCTGCATTCTGGCATGGCGATGTAGATAAAATCAAGGATCTCAAAGAGGAAGATGTGATTAGAGTACGACACGGATATGTCAAGAAAGGCTATCGTGATGACATAGAATTTGGTGTTGGGCGAATTTCTGAGATAGAGATCAACCCAAAAGACAGCAAAATTTCTTCGATGGATATCAAAGTATCAATTGAATCTTATGAAGGTTCGACC
>DAOWDY010000027.1 GCA_030638785.1 Candidatus Thorarchaeota archaeon | reverse complement strand
TCCACTCTATAATGAAGCCAAATATGACAAAAAACGCGATAAGTTGGAAGACCTTATTCGACCACCAGTACGCGAGGTCACTATTGGTGTGGGTGAGAAGGCTGCAAGTATTGGTGGAAAACTCGTCCTATATAGACATGATTTAAGATACACCAATGAAACATCCTTTTTTGTTGATGTATCTGACACACTTGACTCTGAAGGACTCTCTAAAAGAGTAAAGGACATCGAAGAGTGGACATATGTCTACATTGGGCAGAATCTACGTCTAGATGGTATTGCTTTACGAGGAGTTTCTCAGAATCCAGAAACATTTGCAAAAGCGGCCAAGAAAGTTGCAGAATTGACTGACTGGCCAATCATGTTGTGCTCTCTTGACCCCAAGATGTTGGCAACTGCAGCAAATGCTATTGCCGACAAGCGTCCACTCCTTTATGCTGCTACTCTGGATACATGGGCTGAAGTAAGTGAGATTGCGATAAAACACAATCTACCACTTGTCGCCTATGCATCAGGAACTCTTGACGATGTAGCTACTTTGGTTAATACTCTCAGAGCAGCAGGAGTCAATGAAATTGTTATCGATCCAGGGACTGCTTCAAAAGGAGGCCTCGGAACAATGATTGACAAATTCACACAGCTAAGGCGCTCTACAACAATCAACGATAACGAAGCACTTGGCTATCCATTGCTTGGTTCGCCAATTTCTGTTTGGGCTGACTACAAAGAGGGCGAAGCACCAGAACTGACAAAATGGGACGAAGTCCTTGTAGCTTCTGCTCAAATCGTCAGGTATTCTGACATCGTTGTTATTCACAGCCTTGACATGTGGACTAATCTGCCGATTACCTTCCTACGCAATAATATCTACACTGATCCAGTCAAACCGGTTGCGGTGGAAGCTGGTCTGAAAGAATATGGCAATGTAGGACCAGACTCACCAGTGATGTATACTACAAACTTTGCATTGACGTTCTTCACAGTTGAAAGTGACATCAAGCAGGGTAACGTTGATGCCTATCTGGTGGTTGTCGATACAGAAGGCATGAGTGTACAGTCTGCAGTAGCCGGGAGAAAGTTGACTGCTGAGAAGGTCGCAGAGACCCTTGAGGAAGTTGGCATTGCAGATAAGGTGAATCACAGGATTCTCATTAGTCCAGGAATGGCAGCTAGAATCAGTGGTGAGACAGAAGAAGCCTCAGGCTGGACTGTAAAGGTCGGCACACAGGACTCGAGCGGAATTCCAAAGTACATTCAATCAGGTAAATGGCAAGAAGAGTAATGTACATATCACAACGATATTAGGGGCTTAATGCCCCTTCTTATCTATAGTTATGGTGAGTGTCGAACATGAGAGAACGTCTAGTATTTTCAGTGTCGGGCAAAGGTGGCGTTGGAAAGACAACAACCTCCGCTCTTCTCTCCAGAGTGTTTGCAGAGAAGACTGCACGATCGATGCTCTTGGTTGATGCTGATCCAGTGATGAATCTCCCCCGAGTAATGGGTGTAGAGATTCCCGCATCAGTTGGAGACATTGCAACACAGATGCGAAAGAGCATTGATGATGGCACACTACCTGCATCAGCCGCCAAGCAGGATATTCTGGAAGGCGATATCTTCGAGTCACTCGTAGAAGGCGATAGATACGACTTTCTTGCCATGGGTCGGACAGAAGGCGAGGGCTGTTATTGTTATGTCAACAGGCTTCTCACACAGATTCTTGACAGGTTATCCTCGAACTATGAGATCACTCTGCTTGACATGAGTGCAGGTCTAGAGCACTTCAGCCGGCGTACCAACAGAAACGTGGACATTTTGATTATAGTCATTGATTCATCCAGAGCGGCATTCGAGGCTGCACTTCGAATCAGAGACCTAGCAAAAGAGGTTCATATCGACTTCAAGAAACTCGTTGTGATTGGCAATCGCATACCTGACAATCTTGTTGATGCAGTATCACAAGGCCTTGAGGAGAATGGATTGTATCTTGCAGGAATGATACCCAATGATGATGAGGTTGCTAAACTAAACTATCTTGGAAAACCAGTATTTGAGCTGCCAGATGACTCTCCTGCTCTGAAGGCTGTTGAAGCCATTGCTGAGAATCTAGGTCTTCTCAGTGAGGCTACGATGCTCAAGCTCTTGGGTCAATGATATACCTCTGTTCATAATCAAACGTAATTTGTCCTAATCCATTCATTCCGAAATGAATTCTGTTCATTAACGAAATAAGATGACCAAGAATCTGCTCAAGTTCGAAACCTCTATATGGTCCAAGGCGAATTGCTTATTTCGTCTGAGGCGGCGATGATTGGTCACGAACAACTGGACCGAACGGTACAAGGATAAGATTGTTGACGCTACCCACGCGATCAAACAAATCAAGAGAGGTACGCGCATTCTTCTGGGGACCGGCTGCGGAATTCCTCATCATCTGGTGAAGGAGCTTGCAGCTAACGCAGACAGAATGGCAGATAATGAGATAGTGCACCTCTTGACTATTGGAGATACACCATCAGCAGACCCGAAGTTCCAGTCACAGTTTAGACACAACACATTCTTTGTTTCTGATAATATTAGGGAAGCAGTTTCAGAAGGTAGAGCCGATTACACTCCCGCCCCCCTTTCTGACATCCCGCATTTCTTCACATCGAGAAGAATTCCTCTTGATGTTGCTCTGATTCAGGTCAGCCCTCCTGATGAATTTGGATACTGTTCATTAGGCATCTCTGTTGATATCACAAAGACAGGAGCTGAGTCCGCGGAACTTGTAATCGCACAAGTCAATGAGCGAATGCCAGTGACTCATGGTGAGTCCTACCTGCATGTAAAAGATATTGACTATCTTGTACCTCACACTGAGCCCCTTGTAGAATTCGAAGAACCAGAAGTGAGTGAGCGTACTGCATTGATTGGTAAATACGCTGCACGATTGGTTGAGAACGAGTCAACTCTAGAGATTGGGATTGGTACGTTAGCGAGAGCAGTTACTGATAATTTAATCGAAGGAGAGCTCCAAGACCTGGGAATCCACACTGAGATGTTCAGCAATAGCATTATTGACCTACTCGAGAGTGGAGTGGTAACGAATCAGAAGAAGGGGATCAACAACGGGAGGGTCACAGCAAGTTTTGCAATGGGAAGCTCGAAACTCTATGAATATGTCAACAACAATCCTACTTTCCAATTTAAAGAAACATCCTATGTAAATGATCCAGCAGTAATAAGTCAAAACAAAAAGATGGTCGCAATCAATACAGCACTAGAGGTTGACCTCACTGGGCAGGTTTGTGCTGATTCGATTGGTTACAAGTTCTATAGTGGGATCGGCGGGCAGGTAGATTTCATCCGAGGTGCATGGCAATCAGAAGGTGGGAAGGCAATCATCTGCCTGAAATCAACCGCGTTGAATGGTACTGTATCTAAGATTGTACCCCGTCTGAGTGAGGGGGCTGGAGTAGTCACCACAAGAGGTGACGTTGATACAATAGTCACGGAATATGGTTTTGCCACACTTCGAGGTAGAACAATACGCGAACGTGTGTTGTCGCTGATTGCAATAGCTCATCCCGATTACAGAAATGATCTTTTAGAAGCTGCAAAGAAGATGCGATATGTGTTTGAGGACCAGGTTCCGTTCCTTGCACGAGGAACATACTTCCCGATCGAGTATGAGGCTGTGAGGGAGTTCGAGGGACCTGATGGCCCAACAAATGTTCGAGTCAGACTAATTCGACCCGATGATGCTGATAGGATTAAACATCTTTTCTACAGTCTGAGCGAAGAGTCAATATTCTTTAGATTCTTGACACCTCTGAGATCGTTGCGTCGACAGACATTGCAGGAATTCTACTATGTAGATCAAGACTCAGATATCTCTCTTGTAGGAGTTATTCCTGAGAATGGTGATCCTGAATGCGAGAAGATAGTTGCGGCTGGAAGATACTTGTTGAATCCCCGAACAAACCAAGCAGAATTCGCGTTATTAGTTCAGGATGAGTATCAGAATAAAGGGATTGGGACATTTCTTCTTACTCAAATGATGAGGATTGCCAAGAGCAAGGGAGTGAATGGTTTCATCGCATATGTCCATCCTAAGAATGTACCAATGATTGACTTCATTCATCGAACTGGGAAACTGATTGAAAGTAAATTGAGCATAGAAGATGACCAATATACATTCACTCTGAAGTTGTAAATTCCAGGGGACAAAACACTCTTCACATCTTGTTGCAACTCTCTAAAGACATGCCAAAACCTAAAGTCCTACGGACTCCTGATTCACAATTTGAGAATCTACCTGATTATGATTTTACTCCAAACTATGTGGAGATTGACAAACTACGGATTCACTATGTCGATGAGGGATCAGAAGATGCTCCACCTGTTCTCCTAATGCATGGAGAGCCATCATGGAGTTATCTCTATAGAAAGATGATTCCCCCTATTGTTTCAGCAGGATATCGTGTCGTTGCTCCAGATTTTATTGGGTTTGGACGATCTGACAAATACGCTCGAACTAAGGACTATAGTTACCAGATGCATGTTGATTCAATGCTTGCCTTCGTTAGGAACATCAATCTAGAAGATATCACACTCTTTTGTCAGGATTGGGGTGGGCTAATTGGATTACGTGTGTTGGGAGCAGCTCCTGAACGTTTTTCTCGGGTAGTGGCTGCTAATACATCTCTTCCCGCAGCAAGAGGGTTGAAGGGGCGGATTGGATACCCAATGTTCAAGCTAAAGGTACGTAGAACAGGAACTGTGACAGCTGAAGACCTTTGGAAGCATACCACTTTCCTAAGGTGGGTAGCACATTCAAAGACAGCAGATGTTATGGATATTGGAGCAATCCTTCAGGCAGCAACAATCACCACACTGAGTCCTGAAGTGGTGAATGCGTATGAAGCACCATTCCCCGAAGAGCACTACAAGGCAGGAGCTCGTATCTTTCCATATCTCGTTCCATCTCAACTTGTACAAAATCAAAGAGTATGGGATTCTGTTCTCTCAAAATGGGAAAAACCATTTCTAACAGCATTTAGCGACAAAGACCCCATCACGAGAGGTGAAGATCAGTATTTTCTGAAGAAGATTCCCGGTACTAAGGAACAAGAGCATGTGACAATCAAAGATGCAGGACATTTTCTCCAAGAAGACAAGAGCGAAGAACTCGCTCATGTAATCTTGAATTTTATCAATAGAACGTAATGATTTCTTATGCTAGGTCTAGGATGCATATCTGATAATTACTAATTCTTAGCCTCGAATTTGGTGAATGTGAAAAGACCTCCAAATATTGCAATCAAACCTAGGAATACCAAACCTGCTGCAGTATCTCGGAGGGATGTACCTACCTCGAATATCCTAACGAAAATCTGACCTGCGATGAATAGAGATATTCCTGTGATTACGATAGCTTTCGGAATCATAAGCATAGAGCTGTCCTTCTGTGGCTCTTCTATGGATTCTTCTAAGATGGTTGGCATCTTTATGTCTGATCTGTAAAATCTTAGACCATCTTGGCTAATAGTACCTTTGAGAACTCCCTCTTCTACGAGCTCTGAAATCAATGCAGAAACCAGGTCTTCGCTGATTTTGATATGTTCAGCAATCAAAGGAATCGCACTGATATTGTTAGAGATGAGTTGAACTATTTCTTGCTTCGCTATTGAATTATCTTGGAGGGCGATTTCGGTAGTCATGTCTTTCACTAATGATTTCCCAAATATGTTTGATAATATACCATTGGTTCCTCGCAATATCACTCAACATGCACCATTTCAAGTTGGAATAATATGTGGAGATGACTAGTGAGAGGATAACTTGGTGGACTTGAAAGAAGATATACTGGATAAGGGGTATTAGGGATTATTCTTTTGTCTTTGCATGAACGATTACTATTAAACGAGAAGCCGTCAAATCCTGAAGTGATTCTTAGAATGCTGCGTCTGAATCCACAAACACCATCACATTATTCTAGACTACTCTGGAGTGTGCACCATTGAAGGCCCTTTGTCCAACCTGTGGCAAAATCGTTGATGCAGGTGAAGTAACGGATTCAGACATGGTCTATCTCGAGAAAACGTGTCCTGAACATGGGCAATCAAGGATGCTGATATCTGACAGTGCAGAGTATTGGAATTGGT
>DAOWDY010000005.1 GCA_030638785.1 Candidatus Thorarchaeota archaeon | reverse complement strand
GGAAACTTTACAGAAGGTAGACTTGCTCAGTATGATATTATGATCCTTGATTGGCCGGACTTGAATTATACAGAAGATGACAGAACTGCGCTTATGGCTTGGTTAGATGCAGGTGGCGGGTTGATTGTGCTTGGAGACCGTAATCAAATGATCCCTGCAGGCGGGCATCTATACCTTAACTTCTTGCTTGAAGATCTTGACATGTATTATGGTGAGAATAATACGCTAGATGATCAAAATGCTGTTCGTGCAATTCCAACACATCCAACTGTCGGCAGTGCTACATCACTTGCTATTAGTTGGAGAAACTACTTGCACTTTGATGGACCAGCAGCACAATCTGTCTGGGAGTATGATGGAAACGTTGCTGTCGCAGCTCAGGAATATGGTAATGGTCGAGTGGTGATGTTCTGCGATATGAACATCCTTGCAAACGCAAATCTGGGTTCACAACATAACAGAGGTTACGCAATCAACGTAGCAAACTGGCTTTCAGCTGCTGATGCTGCAGTTCTAGTATATTCCGATGACCCCTATGATGGAGGAGCCTATCGAAGCTCGGTTGCTCAGGTTCTCAATCAAATGGGCGTACCATTCTTTGTGACTGTGTCAGATGTAGGATTCAATGCATCCGTTAACGGTACTTGGTTTGCCCAGGATACTTGGGATCTTGTGATTCTAGATCATAACAACTACTTCTACTCGTCGATGTATGATGGTCTCTACGATTATCTTATGAATGATGGTCGTGCAATCGTTAATACATTTAGAATGAATAGTTTTCCAGATCATCCAATATGGAATTTGATGGGAGCCAATTTCTCAGCAAGCTGGCCATCAAATGCAGATGCTCACATCTGGGACACGAATCACGAAATCTTCGATACACCAATTGACTACACTGCGGCAACTTTGAACGTGAGTGGTGCATCTTTTGGAGACGATGGTGACATGGTCACAGTACTCGATAATGCCATTGCTCTTGCAGGATTCTCAGCTACAGAGGAACCTGGAAATGCTTCAATAGTATTGAGAAATGATGGGAATACCCTTCTGAACTCGTTCCTATTGAACAACATGCGTGGAGATATTGACGACTCAGCCTATCTTGATACATTCGAGTTATGGTTTGATCAAATTGCATTCATGTTGAGCTTGCCTGAGATAGATCATCCCGCGGACTTCACATACGAGTCTGGTAGCACTGGAAACACAATCACTTGGACACCGAGTGATAGCAGTCCTGCAACTTACGAAGTTTTTGTAGACGGAGTTCAAGACGGTTCATCTGCAACTTGGGATGGCTCAGCAATCACATACAATGTCGACGGTCTGGACCTTGGTGCTCACACAGTTGAAATCTTCGTCTATGGAGGATCAACTCAGCCCATTGGAGACACAGTAGTTGTGTCTGTTGAAGATACAACCGACCCATTGTTGAATAGCCCAGCGGATGTCACCATGGTTGTAAATACAACTGGCAATACATTGACCTGGGTGGCTTCAGATCCTAATCCCAGTCACTACGTCATTCTCATGAATTCAACAGAGTATGCTAGTGGAGTTTGGGATGGTTCTTCAGTTGTCTTAGATCTCGATGATCTTGCCATTGGTATCTACTTCTTCACAATACGAGTGAATGACACTTTGGGTCATATCAGTGAAGATGTAGTACTAGTGACTGTAACAGAAGCTGGTGGATTCGGACTACCTGATTGGCTGGATACACAGACATTGCTTTTGATAGTGATAGGAATCCTAGCGCTCATCATTGTGGCAGTAGTCTGCTCCAAGCGTAAGAAGTAATTTAGTTAGACCCGTCTTGAAGGCGGGTCTTCCCCTTTCTTTTTTGAACAGAGTTATTAGCTACTTCTCTTTCAGCACGTTATGGCAAAACGAGCCATTGTAAGGCCTCCTGGACGAAGCTATTGTAACTGCATCTCATCGCATCCTGAACACGGATTATTAGATCTTGATCATGCCCTTAAGCAGCATCGAGATTACGTCAGGACTCTATCTGAGTTAGGGCTTGAGGTGATGGAGTTAACTCCTCGTGACGATTTGCCAGATGCATGTTTTGTTGAGGACACTGTTGTTATTCATCGCAATAAAGCCTTGATGACTAGACCAAACCCGGTTAGTAGAAGAGATGAAATCGAATCTGTCGAGGAGGTCCTGAGGGACTATTTCGAGATTCATCGGGTGGAAGAACCAGCTACCCTTGAAGGCGGCGATGTGATACATCTCAAGACTCGATTAGTCAGTGGTGTAACTCAAAGAACAAGCATCGGGGGAGTTCAACAGATGAGAGATGAACTTGCTGTCGAGGTAGATATTGTTGAAGATGCAAATATAGTACACCTCAAAAGCTACGTCACCCATCTTGAGAACAATAAGATGGTGGGCATTGGCCGATACTCAAAGCATCCGTCCTTTGAAGAGATTGACTTCCTCATCATCCCGGATAATGAAGTTTATGCGTCAAATACTCTCACAATCAATGGTACTGTGTTAATGCCACATGGATATTCCGAAACTGCAGAGTTATTGAAACAATCTGATTTCGATGTGATTCAATTACATACATCAGAATTTGCTCGATGTGAGGGGGCACTAACATGTTTATCGATTATTTTCTAAATCGGATTTTTCATATTTTAACAATATCAAGGGACGCAATACAAGACCAAAAAAGGCAAATATCGAAGGAATTCTTCGACAACACAGGTAATCGGAGGTAAAAAGATCTGTCTAAGCCACGTCGTCAAGCAAAAGGTAGCAAGCTTGCATATGTCGATAAAATATGTGATCTCTGCACACGTGGCGACATAGAGGGTGTTAGACACCTTCTGAAAGGTTATTGGAAAGACAAGAAGATCCATCCTTGGCATCGAATCTTCAACTTGGTTGAGAAAAACTGGGATAAGGAGAAGGGAGAGGAAGATCCTGCAGAAACAATTGCTCTTTTGAGAGATGGTGTCTTCGGTGCTCTGGGATTGCATTCGTTGTCCTTGGCACTTGAGATTCCAACAAGAGATGTAATCGATATTCTCCTGAAAGGGAAGACTTGGACAGAAGGAAGAAAGAAAGCGAGAGCGTTCTGCTCGATGCAAGCATCACAACTCATCTCAAAACAGAATTTGGATTACTTGGATAGTTTGTCGCTCAATCGAGACGGACTGGGATATTTAGTCCCCCAACTCGAAGATGCTTGTTTAAAGCAATACAGAAAGGTCCGTCCAAAGGTTGAGAAGGGTTTTCTAATTCTGAAACCTTTAGGGAGGTCTGTCTATGGAAGAACAATCCTTAGAACATTTGGAATTTCACAGCCCACAATCAAGGCTTCAGATGAACAAGGAAAACAACTACTTGCAGAGTATGATAATCACTTAATCGAATTGGAAACCGATACAAGTAGGACTGTGATTCTCGATGGACCAACCGAACAGCTCACCCTTGAAGGCGAACCAGTAGCTATTGAAGAAGAGATTACAAAGGAACCTGCAGAAGTTGAACCGCCCAAGAAAGGAGTACAGGCACCACTCTCAGAATACATACCATCCAAAAAGAAGAAAGTAAGTGCAAAAGAAGCGAGTCGTAAGAGGAGAAAGGGAAGAAGAGCAAAGAAAGCCAAAGGTGCAAAGGAGGAGAAGAAATAGCATGAGTAAGAAGACCTCTAAGAGTGCACCTGACCTTGGAAAGATTGAGATGAAAAGGATTCGCGAAATGCGCTCTATTTCAATATCACTTGATTCACCAGACTTAGGTACAATGTATACAGCAGCAGGCAAACTAATGTCGTACACTGCGGCAATATCATTACTCCCAAAAGCCATGAGCCTTCTTTCAACATCAGATGCAACGCTTCGAAGACTTGTCTATAGGATGGCTGGGAGGAATATTTACGGAGAGTATATACCAGAGCTTTTTAGCACGATGAAAACGATAAATCCTGCTGAACGAGAACAAGTTCTCCAGGGAATCGAGGAACTGTTTCAGACAGTTGGAAGCCCATCATCAGCTTCTGAGCGGAAGAGATGGATCACTGCACTGAGTCAAGTAGGTCATGAACATCAGGCAACTGTTTTCGGTATCATGGCATCTCTTGGAATAACAGGCATAAAATGGGTCAAGAGTCGAATTAAGAAGAATATCGAAATTATTTCAATTGGAACAATACCAAAACTAAGAGCATTCAATGACAAAGACCGAATTGATCTCTACAAGATTCTGACAACTGCAGCTTCAAAGAAGAAGCGAGAATTGCTTCCCTATATCTGTGAGGTAGTTGAACCCTCAACAGTCAAGTATCTCAAGTCATTTCTGGTTGAAGGAAAATGGAAAGATAGAGTAAATGTCGCTAAGGCGGTTGGTGGAGTAGGAGTGACCACCACAACAGGACTCGTGATGGACATTGTAGCTGATCCAGATTGGAGAGTTAAGCAAGAGCTTCTTGAATCAATTAACATTCCCAATTCCAAATTCTCGAGTCTAGTGAAAGTAATTTCTTACATGATAGGAGATTCTCATTCAAGGGTTCGCGGACAGGCAGATAGACTAATCCTGGAACTAGGAATCACTGAATGTGGTGGTTCCAAAATTGAAACACAGAGGAAGAAGCTTGAGAAACAATTCAGAGTACAATTACTGCGAGGTGCCTCTGCAAACAAGGATATAGAATCTAGTTGGCTTGGAGTGGAGGTTGAGGACCATCCAATTCCATTCATATCAGAGGAAGGAGAAGAAGAAGGTGTCAGCCTATTAGATCTGCAACCAGCCACTGAAGAAAAGAAGGAGCCTGCCTCACCAAAGCTTGACTTGATGGCTGCATTATTGAAAGCCCGTGTTGATTCTGGACCCCGAGAGTCAATTATCCCATCCTCAGAAGCAGAGGAAGAAGAGCTTGAAGTTGTGAGCAGTCTTCCCAATTCCGAGAAATTCATGCAACTTTTAAAGAAACTATCCAAGGGTGCAAACCGAGGGGTTAGCTTGGAACGAATAAAGAAAGAAGCTAGTTCACATGAGATGTCAGAGGAAGAGGTTGAAGAGGCACTTGAACAATTAGAGAGAGATGGTATTGTTTATCGGTCGAGTAGTGGGACAATCAAACGTGTGGATTTTGAATTATAGGAAACAGGGTCTGGGAAAGCCTAAATTATAGAGTTACGATATACTATGAGTAAGTAACAGGTGATGAGATTGGCAGATAGAGTTGTCATTGAGAATGGATTGGTAGTTACAGGAGATGAAGCAGGAACCATCATACCAAATGGATTTGTTTTATTCGAAGATAATCGGATCCTAGAAATCGGCGATGGGAAAACTCCAGATGGTACAGATAGAACCTTTGACGCATCCGGTTGCGTTGTCATCCCGGGATTGATTACTGCTCACACTCACCTGTATGGAATTCTACTTCGTGGGGCTAGTCTTAACATTGAACCCCCAACAGATTTTGCTCAGATTCTCCAGAGGGTCTGGTGGCCAGTTGACGAATCCTTGACCATTGAGGATGCAAAAGCAAGTGCCCTCTCAGCATCTGCAGATATGCTCCGGAATGGCTCTACATTCTTTGCAGATACGTACTCGGGACCAAACTCAATTGAGGGGAGTCTAGATGCAGTTGCGGAGGGCTCAGATGCAGTTGGGATTCGATCCATGCTTGCTTTTGAGATGACAGAGAGAAATGAACCAGATGAGGCGCGAAGGGGATTACAGGAAAATGTCAGGTTCATTGAATCTCTCAAGAAGAAGAAGACTTTGGCATCAGGAATGATAAGCATTCATGCATCATTTACAGTTGATGATTTTATTGCAGGAAAAGCAGTTGAAACTGCAGATAGATTAGCAGTCCCCATTACAGTGCATACTTCTGAGGGTCTTGTAGACCTCTATCATAATCTACAAAAATATGGAGAGCGAACTGTCGAACGCTTAGAACGCGTAGGGGTACTTGGAAAACGAACAGTGTTGGCTCATTGTGTGCATGTCAACAAACGTGAGTTGGAACTAATATCTGAATCAGGTAGTTCTGTGGCCCACAATCCAATGAGTAACGCACTCAATGCAGTCGGAACTTCTCCAGTCCCAGATATGCTGTCAATGGGAATAACAGTAGGACTAGGAAACGACGGTTGGATATTTGATCCATTTGAGAATATGCGATATGCCTTGACAGTCCATCGTCTCGCAAGAAATGACCCTGGTGCGATGGTGCCAGATCAGGTTTTTCGCATGGCAACCCTTGATGGTGCCAAATCATATGGTCTTGAGAAAGAGATTGGAAGTCTTGAGAAAGGTAAGTTAGCCGATATCACAATTCTTGATGCTACTAACATACCTACTCCTCTCACAAGTCAGTCTGTCATTGGTCATCTGATCAATTCGTTTAGTGGTCGAGATGTGAAAGATGTGTTTGTCAATGGGAAACAGGTTGTTGGTGATAGAAAGCTAGTACTAATGTCAGATGAGGAAGTTGCAGAAATATCCAGAAGATCAGCAGAATCTCTCTGGTCAAAACTGAAATAAAAATAGAAAGGAGTTGGGGGAAATACCCCCAATCCAGTTTACCTCTTCTTGCAAACAATTACGAGAACGAGTAGTACACCCACACCGATAGCTATGTACAGAATGTTGTCCTGTAGAAGCTGAAGGATGTTACCAGTATCAATACCTACGGGGGGGATATTATCGCGAATCAATGTTGTTGATGAAAGCACCGAATCATTAAGTGAACTAACTGTTTCAATCCGATACTCTGTTAGGAATCCATCGACTCTGGAATATTCCCCATTGACCGTGATGTCTTCAGTTGGGGTTAGCTCCTCACTCCATTCAACACCCCACACGTTTGTGCTATCCGGATAATCCTCACCGGATAGTACCGGTGCTAGAAGGGATTGTAAGAGTGAAAAATTACCAGCTGGTACTGCAAATCTGCTTCCAACGGTAGCTAAACCGAAGAACAATATCAGAACTTCAAGCCAATTGAGTGATGTTTCGTTTGCCCAATAGAATCCTAGATCGGGGAAGGGAATCTGTCCCCAAGTTGAGATTGGATCTGGAATCGCCAATGCAGGCATACCTGTAATGTTGACAAACATTTCTTCATCTAAATTAAAATCTGTGCTTGTTAATGTGTAATCAAAACGATCACCTGTGACAATTCCCCATTCAAGCCCTTGGGATGTTGCTGCCGCAACGGGGGTCACCATGAACATTCCGACTACCATAATAGCAAGCATTAACTGTAGCGTGCGTTTCATCCTTTTTTCTCCTAAACCAAGGGAATGGTTTCATCAATCGATGTAACTAATACTGAAAAGGGCTTCGCTGATAAACCCCTCTCTAAAAAGCCGATAGAGTTAATGTTTTCAGGACCTCATCAAAAGAGGAAACTATGTCATCCCATCCTCTTCATTACAAAGGACCCATCTTCGATGCTCACACACATGTCATTGACATGGATGCATTGAAGATGCTTGTGAAGGTCGAAGAGAAGTATGGTATTAGTAAGGCGATGACCATCGTTCATGGCGACTCTGTGAAGGAGTATGAAGAAGCTTTTCCCGGTCGTTTCATTTTTGCAAGATACTTCTCAGGATGGACTTTGTTTACTGAAGGACCAAAACAAGCTATTGAAGATGTAAAGACACTAAGAGACCGGGGATATGGAATGGCTAAGATGCACTTTGCACCATTCTGGTCTGACAGGCTCTCAGATATCGAACATGTACCTCCTATCGACAGCCACGATTTTGATGTTCTCTTTGATGCTCTGATGGATGAAGACATTCCTGTTTTGACTCATAT
>DAOWDY010000121.1 GCA_030638785.1 Candidatus Thorarchaeota archaeon | reverse complement strand
GTACGTCTGGGCAGCATCAATATGAAAGAGGACTCCTGCTGCTTTTGTAATCTTAGCAATCTCCTTGATTGGTTGCAATGTCCCAATCTCTGCATTACCATGTTGAATAGAAACAAGGACTGTATCATCCCTGATTGTCTTTTTCAACTGGTCCAAGTTGATGAGTCCAACTTCATCGACATCAAGCATAGTAATCTCGTACTCAGCATCTTCTAGTCGCTTGCAGGCACGAAGAATAGACTGAGTTTCTATTGGCGTTGTAATGATATGTTTGCCACTCTTCTTGTTTGCCCGAGCCACACCTCGAGTTGCAAGATTGTTCGATTCCGTTTCTCCTGATGTGAAGATGATGGCACGAGAATCTGCATTAAGTGATTCAGCGATTACCTTTCGAGCATTCTCTAATCCTGTAACAGCTCCAACATCCTGAGCATGACTCAGCTCAAGCCCGGCTGTTCCATACCATTCCCTGAAGTATGGAAGCATGGCCTCGATTACTCGTTCATCAACCTTGGTAGAGTTTGCATTATCGAAATACGCCATATCCCCCTCAGTCCTTACAAGCTCTACACTCGGTTTCTACATGAGCACAGTATTCGCGGTGAACATCGCAAAGAGTACCCTTGTCCCGTAAAACTTCAATGATTCTGTTGATCTCACGAGTCATGATCTCGTAGACAAACTCACCTTCATCTCTATCCTCCCACGCCTTAATGATGACATCAGCAGACTTAGCTAATTCAGGAACAACGGTATCTGGGATATCGACTTGGTCTCCGCGAGATCGTTTCGATTTGTTAAGCTTGTATTGTGTGACTGCTGGTTCTGTGACCCCGAGCATCTGAGCAATTTGCTTCTGTGGAATTTCCTTAGTTATCATTACTCGTGCCAGCTCTCTCCTAATGGCTGGAAGAACATACCAGACTTCAACTTCTTGTGGCATCAGCCAAGTTCTTTTCTTTCTTCTTTTTGGTTTACTATCTGTTGACACGGTTCTACCCTCGGGTTAGCAATAGTTATTGTTTATCATTGTTAAGAGGGACATATAAGCCTGATGGCATCGACATGCATTTTGTAATGAAATCGCTCGAAATAATAGCACGATTGATAAGTTCCCCAAATTGTAGTTAGATAATGACGTCATCAGAGGAAATATTGATACAGGCTGCAGAAATACTACACAGTGCGAGTCATCTTATTGCTCTAACTGGAGCAGGAATTTCTAGGGAATCGAATGTTCCAACATTTCGAGGTGCTGATGGGCTTTGGCGTAACTATGACCCAATGGAACTAGCTACTCCTCAAGCATTTGCTCGTGATCCGAATCTCGTCTGGGAGTGGTATACATGGCGACAGGGATTGATCCGCGACTGTAATCCAAATCCTGCACATCTCACCCTAGCAAATTGGGAGAAAGAAGGTATCTTACGACATGTCCTTACTCAAAATGTTGATGACCTCCACCATAGAGCAGGATCCGAAATTCTCACACAGGTGCATGGAAGTATTTTCGCGCTCAAGTGCACTCAGTGTGAATACAAATCTCGACTGGATGCCTTATCAGATACCCTCCCTACATGTCCCCGATGTAGTGCAAATCTCAGACCCGATGTTGTGTGGTTTGGGGAGAGTCTTGATCCTAATGTCATGAATCGAGTGTATGTGCAACTGGAGAAAGCAGATGTCATCATTGTCATTGGGACTTCTGGGATTGTTCACCCTGCAGCATCATTTCCCTTGGTTGTGAAACAGCGAGGGGGAAAAATGATTGAGGTAAATGTTGAGAAGACTCCTTTGAGTCAGGTTGCAGATTTGCATCTATCTGGTAACGCTGGAGAGATTCTACCTACAATAGAAAAACTCCTAAATGACCTCTGATTATCTCGATTGGGATCGAATGCTCCTTGCATGTCCCTTGACTCTTCTAGCCTCCGAGACTTTTCCAAGTGTCATTAAGACATCCCCGAGTAGATTCCAAGCTTTGATGGACTTAGGATCCACTCCTACAGTCATTCTTAGTACATTCTCTGACCGTGCCAGTTTTCCTTCTGCCTTCAGAGATTTCGCATATTCGAATAAGAGATCAGGATCTTTTCTTCTGTGTTTCAAAGCACGGCGCATCGCTTTTTGTGCTTGCACATGTCTTCCCTGTTTGGCAAGAGCCGCACCGAGATTTACCCAAGCATCTATGTGGTTCTCATCTATCTTAATACACTCGTATAACGCCTGACTTGCATCCCATGCTTTTCCGAGTTTAAGATGAGCTATTCCGAGTAGATACCATCCACGAGAGTTTTCTGCATCCTCAACAAGCAATCTCTGAAGAATTGAAATAGCCTCAGTGTAAGCTTCTTGATCATAAAGAGTCTGCCCAAGTAGAAGATGTGCATCTAGATGTCTAGGTTCGAGTTCGATTGATTTTTTGAATGCTCTTATGGCATCAGGATATTTCTTTTGTTTGAGATATAGGTTTCCGAATTCATACCAGTTGTCAGCGTTACGCTCTTGAGATCCACGAGGTTTTTGAGATCTAACAGGTTGAGTGGTCTTGCGCCGTGGGGGTTTCTGGGTGTCTTTGATAAGGTGCTTTGTTGGAGCGGGTTGTTTGGTATCTGTAGGTTTCTCCTCAGCTATGACATCTGTCTTGATGAGGTCTGTCTTCGTCTTCACGCTTCTAGTTGATGAGGTCCTAGGAGTTTTCTTATCAACATGTTTTGACCTCAGCTCTCCTCGCAATCTTGCCCAAGTGTGTCCTTTCTCCCCTCTTATCTTCAAAACCTGCTTACCCGCTTTTTCCGCATCTGTTTCTCTTCTCTGTTGAAGAAGAAGAATACAGAGCTCAGTCCAAGCTTCAAGATTGTCAGGACTTTCTTCAATGACGAGTCGATACCCTGATTCAGCCTTCTTCAAATCTTCAGCATCCCAACTCTGTCGTGCTGCCTCGAGCATCGCATCGGAATAGCTTATTCCTTCTTTCTCATCAGGTTTCTCTTCCGTTCCCATTACACCTGTCCACCACGTTCTCCAGTGACGATATTCTCCTGAAACCTAATGAGGATTCTGAATTTTCCGCTTCTCGGTAAGAGATAAATGCCGGTAGGGTGGGATTCTCTTGCAGGGTGGCGATTCATGAGAATTCTTGTTACCGGAGCGACTGGCTTTATTGGCAGAAAGCTTGTAGGACGTTTGGTAGATTCTGGACATGAGATTGTAGCTCTTGTAAGGGCCTCTAGCAATACCGCAGGACTTCCAGAAGGAATTGTGTTTGAAGAGGCAGACCTCCTCAACTATGAGTCCCTAGAAGCGATTGTTGGAAACGTTCAGGCTGTTATCCATTTAGCAGCGTATTTCGATTTCTATCCTTCAGACGTTGATCTTCTCTATCAAGTCAATGTCGAGGGAACGAGGAATTTGATGAACGCTTGTGTTGGAACACAGGTTGAACGATTCATCTATTGTTCTACTGCTGAGGTCACTGGACCTGTACGTTATCCTCCTGGAAATGAGGATACCGAGCTCCTACCTCAATTTGATTATTCAAAGAGTAAGAAGATGGCAGAAGAAACTATTCGCGAAATAACTAAGGATACTAATCTTCAACATATCATTCTGAGGCCGACTGGTGTCCTAGGTGAAGGAGATACTTATACAATCCTTGAATTACTGCAAGCTCTAAATAATGGCGAGATACCTGTTCTACCTGGGGACGGGGAGAAGCGAGTAATGTACACCTATATAGATGACGTCGTAGAAGCCTTTGTAGCTGCTGTATCGTCCAATTCAGCTCTTGACAATACGCTCCTGATTTGTCCTGACGATCCAGTGACGTATAATGAAATCATTACCTTCCTAGGTGAAACGCTAGGAGTGAAACCTCCATCTCGACGAATACCAACAAGTCTGGCGAAAATAGGAATCGGTCTTATGAGTCCATTCAAAAACAGAGGGCGAACAACATTCCTCTGGCATATGCAAACAATTCAGAGTATGGATGAGGACCGCTGGTACTCAAACGAAAAGGGAAAACGACTCCTTGGATGGGCTCCAAAAGTAACCATCAAAGAAGGCCTTGTTCGCCAAATTGAGTGGGCTTGGAACGAAGGCCTCTTAGAAAAGAAGAAGGCATAGAATTATGGACCCAACAATTGGATTCTTACTAATTATCGCACCAATCGTTCTCGCTGTCATTATGTTGATGGTTCTACACAAAGCTGCTGATACTACAGGTGTTGTCGTCTGGCTCGCTACAGTATTGATAGCGATCGTCGCATTTCAAACTGATATTGGAGTAGCCCTCACGGCTAGTGTCATCGGAATCGTCAGATCGTTTCCAATATCTCTAATGGTCCTAACGTCCATTCTAATGATGACCTATATGCAGGAAACAGGAGCCCTTCATCGACTGATTGTCTTCTTCAAGACACTTGGAGGGGGAAGCAGACCAATGCAGATCATGTTAATCAGTCTTGGACTAGGCCTTTTCCTTGTGGGTATTGGTGCAACACCTGTGTCAATGCTTCCTCCAGTCATGCTCGCATTAGGGTTCTCTCCCTTAGTCGCAGTGGCACTGCCTTCTATTGGCTACGACCCTCTGACAACCTATGCTCTTCTCGGAGTTCCCGTCCAAGTCTTCACAGATGTATATTCATCTGTATCAGGTTCTCCCATGGAGCTATGGTTCGCTGGCTCAGTATTTGCGGCCTTTATGCCAGTTGTATCTATAGGCATTGCTGTATCTATGCTCTGGATTGCTGGTGGACGAAAGCTACTGCTGAATAGAGAAGGTCTCTTACTTGCAATCCTTGCCGGTGGCACTGCTGGTCTTACCGCAATCATCTGCAATCTTGAAATTGTAAATCTCACACGACTCACCAATGTGTTTGCAGGTGCAGCTGTTCTTGGAGTGTTCTTCATTTACAATAAGATTGCAAAGAAGCCGTTCTTAGATCGTGAACAACTGGAAGGGGAAGACTTGGAGGTTGAGAAGGGAATGAGTCTACTTCGTGCAAGTATCCCTTGGGTCGTGCTGGTTGTTCTGTCATTGCTTACTACTCTTGTTGACCCAATTAAGCAACTTCTTGCGGTTCAGTTGGATTATGCAATCAATTTCGGACAGTATCAAGGAGCTGATCTAGTCACTCGCGATTTTATCATCAGCACAAAATTCCTATGGCAGGCCTACACTCTGATGCTAGTAGCAACTCTCGTTTCAATGCCATTCTTCAAGAATGATAAGGCTGTCTTGAAAAACACGTTCAACAAGTTCATGAAAAGAGCCCCACGGCCTGTTCTTGCAGCTGCGATTTTCTTTGCCATGGCTGAGGTACTCAATTTTAGTGGTTTTGTTCCTGGCGCTGGAGGAGTCTGGATATTTCCAACAGAACCGACAAATAATATGGTCTACCTTTTAGCTTCTCTCACATCTGTTACTCTAGGTAAAGCGTATCCCCTGACTGCGGCATTTCTGGGTCTTCTTGCTGGATTCATATCTGGATCAGAGACCTCTGCAATTGCCATGTTCACAAATTACCATTATCAAGCAAGTACAGCAATTGGTGCTAATGCAGTCATAGTAGCTGCATCAAGTGGAATTGGCGGTGGACTAGCTAGTGTTCTAAGTCCTGCCAAGATTCAGAATGCTGCAGCTGTAATAGACCAGATTGGGATTGAGGGTCAGGTTATTCGGTATGGAGCCGTTGTTGCAATCCTGATTACGGCAGCAACTGCAATTATGACAATGATGTGGGCGTTCATCTAACGAGTCGGCCCTACTGGGCCTTTAATTCGTCAATCTTTGCAGCCATGATAAAATCATTATCATGAAGACCCTTGATTGCATGGGTCCACAGAGTGAAGACAACGATATTCCATTGGATGAATATGTCTGGATGATGATCTTGTTCCTCTGCAACATCTGCTACTCGATTGATGAATTCCATAGCTCTTTTGAAATTCTTGAACTTGTACTCCCTTCGAATCTTGTCATATCCATCCTCTTTGATTCGGTCCCATCCTGGTACAACAGGCAGCAGCTCCTGGATTTTCAGATCTGCGAGAGGGGGAATCCCTCCTCTACATGGAACACATTGAAGCTTTGCTAAATCTTCACGTTTCTTACTCAACAATTTGCTCTCCTAAGAACTGGACCACTCAACATTCATTTCTTAGTATAAGGGGTTTCATATTGGGGCGTATTTTAGAAAGCCATATCAATGATAAAAACAATAGTATAGTTCATAGAAATTAAGGGATTTCTCTTATGCAGGATGATGTAAAATCCACCCCCCTTCAGCATGCAATGCTGATGGGAATGATCTATGGATTCTTGATCTTATTCGTCGTCCTACTCTATTTCTCCACTGGTTGGATGTTAACGAGCCATGTTGATTTCAGACTCCGAGCCTTTATCCTAGCCTGGATTGCAGGGATCATGATAATCCTTGTTGGTCTTCAAATGCTCAAGTGTCTCTTTCATTCCGGACTCAACCCAATAACCCTCTCATCGTTTGGTTTCCTCAATGTTGCATTTGTAGGGATGCAATTAGCAGTCTATGCTGACCTTGTAGTATCCGATGTTACAGATACACCTGTAGCATTAGTTGTCATGAGTTTACTAATTGGATGTATTGGGACCTTCTTACTTGTGTTGTGGATGGTCTGGGCTTGGATGAAAGCAAGAAGAATCGAATAGAATAGGTATAACTCAAGAAGTCTAGATTGTCGAACAGACCTCAAAAGAGGCGCAAGTATATCAGGCTCATTCTTACAAATCTCTACCATGGTTCTTGATTCAGTAGTGGACCGGGTATATGCTGATATGTCAGGCAAGTATGGCGGTAATTTTGGTGCAGTAGTCCTCGAAGATCAGATTGTTATGATTGACTCAGGAATGGTCCATCCTCATATGTCTAACGTAAAGGAATGGATAGTTAGTGAATTCTCTCTTCCTGTGAAAAAGTTGGTCTATACACATTCTCATGGGGACCATGTTTTAGGTGCTCAGGGTCTTGGAGATGTCAGTAGAATTGGCTCACGACCAATGCAACAGATTTGTATTGAGAATATGAAGGACCGATGGAAGAAAGAGAATCTGCTAAAGGGATACGAGCCAAGAAAGGAAGAACGTCCGGAACTCTGGCAGGCGCTTCAAACTATCGAAGTTCAGCTTCCAGATTTAACCTACAAAGATAGATTGATGATTGGGACAAGTGATGATCTTGAAGTCCGTCTTATGGGTGGACACACATCAGGCTCTGCTATTGTTGTTGTTGAACCTGAACATGTTGTGTTCATTGGTGACCTCATCTTCAATGGTATGTTTCCATACATAGGAGACCCAAGCTGCAATCCTGACCGATGGATCATGGCACTTCAGCAGGTCCTTGCAAGCGATTATAATGAAATAATCCCTGGTCATGGGGCGACCTGTAAGAATAAAGAGTTAGAAAATCAGATTGCTTTCTTTGAGAATTTCCGCTCATCTATCAAGGATGCAATAAATGATGGATTGACACATGAAGGATATCTTGAGAAGGGTCTAATGCCATTTCTCTACGAAGAAGGAGCTGAAAGTAGAGCGCCTATGGCGATTGAATTTATGTTCAACTTCTATGCATGAGGGTTTTTTGAATGCGACTTCTTGAACCTATCAAAGTTGGAAGTACTAAGCTTGAGAACAGGTTAATACTATTGGCAACTCATCTTGGATACTGTGAAGAGGATGGTTTCGTTACCGATAGGGTTATCGAATTCTACCGGGAACGTGCTAAGTATCGTCCTGGCCTTATCATAGTAGGAGGATGCTATACTGAGCATCTTGGAAAGAGCGGTCCCACAATGATTGGGATCAGTACTGATGAACACATCAAAGGGTTATCAAAGCTTACAAAGGTCATCCACGAACACAAAGTACCAGCAGCCGCTCAGTTGTATCATGCAGGAAGATATTCCCATGCAAAGTTCTTAGGAGAAGAGCCAGTATCTGCTTCTTCAGAGTTTTCGCGCTTATTTAGGCAGACTCCGAGACCTCTCACCATTGAGGAGATCGGCACGACTGTTGAGAACTTTGGATTGGCAGCAGCGCGTGCGAAGAGTGCAGGATTCGATGGTGTCGAGATAATAGGCTCTGCAGGATACCTCATCAATCAGTTTCTGGCAAGGTCAACTAACAAGAGAAAGGACGACTATAATGGTGAGTTCAGAAACCGTGCCAAGTTTGCTCTAGAGGTGGTACAGTCTGTTCGTGATCATGTTGGGAAGGATTTCTCAATTTTATACCGAATGAGCGGTGAAGATTTCGTTGAGAAAGGTACTACTCTTGAAGAGAACAAACAGCTTGCCCCTTGGCTCGTTGAGGCAGGAGTCGACTGTATTAACGTCACGGGAGGATGACACGAAACCAGAGTTCCACAAACTACAATGGATGTGCCTCGAGGTCATTTTGCATACCTTGCCGAAGGAATCGCTGAGGTCGTTGATGTTCCTGTAGTGGCCTGTAACAGAATCAACAGCCCGACAATTGCTGAACGCATATTACAACGCGGCAAAGCACAGCTGATTGGAATGTCGCGAGGATTCATTGCTGACCCAGAACTCCCTGAGAAGGTCCGAGCTGGTAAGAACGAAACAATTCGGAATTGCATTGGATGCAACCTTGGATGTCTTGACAAGGTCTTCCTATTAGAGCCTGTTATTTGTGCGATTAACCCTCTCGCAGGGTATGAGTATGAGAGGAAAATTGGACCTCCTGGAAAAGGAAACATCGCAGTCATTGGAGCTGGACCTGCAGGAATGGAAACCGCTAGAATACTCAAGCTTCGAGGTTTTGATGTAACTCTGTACGAGAAAGATGATCGAGTAGGTGGGCTTCTCAATCTGGCATCCAAAGTCCCTCTCCGAGGTGAATTTGCAACATATGTTGTACATATGGAGCGCGAGCTAAATCGACTGGGAGTGAAACTGAAGCTTGGTCACAGAGCTACAGTTGAGGCCCTAGTGGAATCCAAGTACGACGCGATTGTTTGTGCAACCGGAACAATAGCTAGTGCGCCACCTATCGATGGTGTCGAGATGGCCCACGTGACATCTGCCTACAACGTGATTGGTCGCGAGATGGAAAACCTACGGAAGGTATCGATACTTGGTGCTAGCGCTCTTGGTTGTTATGCTGCCTTAGACCTGGCATCAAGAGCAACACGAGTAGATCTCTTCTCATTTGGTAATCGAGTTGGTGATGACATTGGGCTATCTACACGCTGGGTGATCATGAAGGCCTTGAAAGAAAGAAAGATCAAAATTCGAGAAGAAGAAAAGATTGACCAGATTACTAGTAGCTACCTTATGTTAGATGGCGGTGAAGAAACTACACTTGTCAAGACCAATACTGTTGTCACTGCAAGTAAACCTCAACCGAGAACACGTTTAATCGAGAAACTGGAAGCAGCAGGCATTTCTGTTGAATTGGTCGGGTCCGTAAAGAGATCAATGAACCTACTCGATTGTGTCCATGACGCATTTTCATTTGCAAATGGATTCAATCCATGACCCAAATATTCGTACAACCATGCCTCAGCGGATACTCTTATAGGTCTACCAACAGAGCTCAAACCATTGTTGCCCGTTTGGAGCTTGCAAAACCGTGTCCATCGATAATGAATTCTCTGGCCGAGTTATCAGCTATCCTACATTTACTGAGATCTCAGAGATTCTCTCCGAAAGATTTGAAATTCTCTCCAGCGCAATGGAATATGGTATGCCTACATTTCTATATAGATGGCGAGATGGTGATGTACATGATTCTGAAGAACAACGACGGGTCTTCGATGATATTCATGAGAAATCTGAGCGTTTGAAAATCTGGCCAGTTATTCGATGGAGGAGTAAAGATGAAGGGATCTATTATACTCGCTTCATCCCACAGGAACGGCCTCCTAAGAGCGATATACGAATAAACTACGGTCTCTTCGTTGCAACGCTAGCAGCCATTGCGATTGGAGGTTTCATGCAAGCAACTAGTCAGGTTTTTCTCACACTCTTCTATCCAAATGGCTACACTCCGTGGGACATTGCTTTCACCACTGGAATCTTCATACTCGCGTTGATGGGAATTATCGGCACACATGAGATGGGTCATTACCAGATGGCAAAGAAACGAGGAATAGAGGCAACACCACCATACTTCCTTCCCGGTCTTCCCCAGATAGGTGGAACATTTGGTGCGTTCATTCAACAGAAGAGCCCACCCAAGAACAGAAGCGATCTGCTAGACCTTGGTCTCGCTGGTCCATGGGCTGGATTTGCAGTTACACTTGTTGCCCTTATTGTCGGATTCGCATTATCAGTACCAGTAACCGCTGAACAACTTGCTGCTATAAACGAAACATTTCCTGGTCTATCCGGATCTCTTCCAGTTCCGTTTCTATTTATATTGATAGAGATTTTCATCAGCGATTTGATTCCTGCAGGTGGTACAATCTATCTTCATCCGGTAGGATTCGCAGCCTGGGTTGGATGTCTTGTTACTGCACTCAATCTGTTTCCATCCGGTCAGCTTGATGGAGGACACGCTCTGAGAGCGAT
>DAOWDY010000217.1 GCA_030638785.1 Candidatus Thorarchaeota archaeon | reverse complement strand
ATAAAAACGAAGTTCGTCAAAGGTCTTTAGAACCTGTTTTAAACCATGTTGACTTACTGCTGAGGATAGTCTCCTTGCACCAACGGTGTTAGCAGCTATCTGAGCAGCAAGGTCACCTTCTCTCTCTAGTGGAGTTCTTGTCGCATCAAGGAGGTCTCTGATTTCTTCTTTGATAAGATGCCCATCTCTTACGACAATTCGAGGAGAAATGATCACTCCTTCTTCATCGATATGCAATGATAATCCTGGCATTGATCCTGGACTTATTCCACCTACGTCTGCATGGTGTGCTCGATTTGCCACGAACCCAATATGCAGTTTGCTAATGAACACTGGAGATACAAGTGTTAGATCTGGTAGGTGCGAACCTCCAGAATAAGGGTCGTTCACCAGAGCCATTGTACCTGCAGAGAAGTCATCGCTAAGTTCACTGATGCAAGCTTTTACAGAAAGAGGCATTGCTCCCAGATGAACTGGAATATCTTTAGACTGAGCGACTAGTCGTCCTTTCTCATCAAAGACCGCACAACTACAGTCTCTCCTCTCTTTGATATTAGGACTGAATGCCGCACGTCTTAGTGCTTGACTCATCTCTCTGGCAGTTGCAATCAGAGAGTTCTTGATGACCTCAAAAGTTATGGGATCCTCTATCATGAACTCGACCTCCTGATCCACATAACACCGTTTCTCGTCTGTTCGAGGAACCAACCCGGAGGAATCCAGGTTGTGGTATCAAGTTGTTCTACAATTATAGGGCCTTCAAATCGCTTCTCCATTGGTAATTGGTTACGCCGAATCACTCTCGCATCTGTCTGAGTCTTATCTTGAAGAATGACCGTACGATAATCATCTTCTTCGAGAGGTTCCACTTTCCACTCATATGTCGGTTCAGACTTTTCCTGTGATGCTGCAGCAACGACACGAGCAGTAACCCATTCTAGTTTGCGATTTAGTAATCTATATCCAAACTGAGCCTCGTGCTCTAATTCAAAGAGTTCTCTAGTCTTTTTCAGAATGTCTTGTTCTCTAAATGAAATCTCGATCGCAATCTCATGCGACTGACCTTGATACCGCACATCAACAATCCATTGGTATGAAATGCTCTCTTCAATAGCCCCTTGTTGCACTAACCTCTCTGTGGTATTTCGTGTCAATGATTGAAGAGTTGTGCTTAGTTTGTTACTATTACCTTCAGAAACCTCGAGAATAATGGAACGCATAAGGTCTACTCGTAAATCTGCACAAATTAGACCAAGTGCTGAAGTTATTCCTGGATGTGGTGGAACGAGTATGGAGTCAAGGTGAAGGCTTTCAGCAATGTCAACTGCCTGAGTTGGACCTGCACCACCAAAAGGTACAAGGACGAAACCTCTTGGATCTTGTCCCCTCTCCACAGTTACTTCTCTGATTGCCTGTACCATATTTGAGGTTGAGATCCGAATAATCCCTGTTGCTGTTTCCTCTAGACCTAAGTCGAGTTTTTTTGCCAAGGAAGATAGAACATCCTCCGCGATGTTTCTATCCAAATGTATTTCTCCACCCACAAAGTAATTGGGATTCAATCTTCCGAGAATCAAGTTGGCATCAGTGACAGTTGGTTCAGTCCCACCTTTTGCATATGAAGCAGGACCTGGTTCTGCTCCAGCAGATCTAGGACCAACATGAAGAATACCCGCCTCATCAACCCATGCGACACTTCCACCACCTGCACCAATCGTCTTCACATCAACCGATGGGAAACGCAGGGGCAGACCTGCTATCTCATTATCGGGTTGAATCAACACTCTTCCTACCACTGCACTAATGTCACAACTAGTGCCTCCCATGTCCAAAGTTAGTGCGTGAGTGACACCTGACCTCTTGGCTATCTCCCAACCTCCTATGACTCCTCCAGCCAATCCTGAAATTGCGAGTCCGACAGCATTACCATATGTTCTGGACCCGCGGATAGTTCCACCATTCGATTGCATGATATTGAGCTTGGAATATTGATACTTCTTTGATATTGAATTATTAAGACGGTCCAAATACTGGAGGACCAAGGGTCCCAAGTAGGCTTCAAGAACAGTAGTGGAAGTCCTCTCGAACTCCCTGAACTCTGGAAGGACATCCGAGGATGCAACAGCGTAGATGTTGGAATCTTCAGATAATTTTGCTAGTAGCCTCTGTTCATGTTCAGGATATCTAAAGGAGAAGAGTAATGAAATAGCCACGGCCTGGGGTTCTCTCTTCCTGATCTCGGATAGTACTCTTTCGACTTCTTCGTTTCTTAGTGGCTCAATGATTGACCCTTGATAGTCTACCCTTTCTTTCATACCAATTCTGTAATCTCTACTAACAAGTGGTTTCGGTCTTCTTCCAGCAATATCATAGATGTCCTCTCTGTTTTGCCTACCAATCTCCAGAACATCCTCTAGACCCTCAGTAGTGACTAGACATACTGAGGCACCCTTTCTTTGAAGCATCGCATTCGTAGCGACAGTTGTGCCATGAACAACAAGAGTGATTTCTTGTGGGGATACTTGTTCCCTGTTAAGTAACTCACTTATTCCTCTTAGTACAGCATGATCCTGTGCCGCTGGAGTAGATGGTACTTTATGCACAGCCTGCTGACCTGTTTCTGTATCAGTCATGATGATGTCTGTGAAAGTTCCACCAACATCTACGCCTACTACCTTCATATTATGGATTTCTTAGAATCTCGGTGAGATATGAAAGCTTGGGCTGGACACTCTAATTCAAATTCCAAGTATGGACTATCATTCGCGAATCGACTTCAAATCCAACGTTCTTATAGAGATTGAATGCACTCGAATTGATTGTGTCAACACCAATGCTCACCATTGGAGTTCCGGCTTCCTTTGCTGACCTCACAACATGAAGGAGATGTGCCTTAGCTAACCCCTTCCCTCTGTATGCTTTTCGAATCCCGAACCTATCAACATGCTCCTCATTATCACGTGAAAGGACAAATGAGAAACCAACTATCTTCTCTCCGTCCTTCAATACCGATGACAGATGCTGGTTGATTGTATGGCTATGTAATGATTTATCGAATTTCTCTTTTCGTTGTTTATCATTCATATCTAGGAAATCTCTGTCCTCTCCAGTTACGAAGGATTCGTAGTAACATTCGTAGAGGTCACTATAATCAGCAGATTCCAGTGATTCAATAGTTAATCCATCAGGGATAGATCGTGACTCTATGTCTTTACTTTCCAACTGCATTGTCATGTAAGCGTTATCTTCAAGTTTAGGAAATCCATTGGATATGAACCACTTCGCGCTTTTCTCATATTCTTTATCGTTGTCTTTGCTCACTTCACTGAACATGCTCTCGATTCGAGTAATACCGGTCCTAACAGCGTAGTCCAAAACACCCTTCAATATTAGATTTACAATCTCCTCTTCCGAATCAGATTTTTTCACAATAGGTTGCCATCTACCAAGCTCTGCAACAGATTCGCTTTCCCTATCTAGAGCTACCCATCCGCATAACTCTCCTTTTCTACTTGCCATGAAAATGGCTTCCGCAGGAAATCTCTCCTGAATATTAGATAGATGCCTCTTGACACCTTCTGAATCACTAGCTCCCTTGTAAATCCCTACTCGGTTATCATAGATGAATTCTGAAACCTCATCAAGATCTAGCTCGTCCCATTTGCATACTAATAATTTTAGATTCTCCATGAAATTTGGCCTTCAATGTGTAAGAATAGAACTAATTTTTTCCATTAAAAGGACTGGCAAGTGTGCCAAAGAGACATTTCACAACCGTTAACTATGCAGCTTGTTGGTTTGACGCAGTGATATTCTCATGGAGCCCGTATACTCTGCAGTACTCCTTCGGTATGGTGAGATTGGAATCAAATCAAAGCAGACTAGAAAGAGAATGACTTCTATTCTGGTCCGACATCTGAAGACGGCACTCAAAGAGAAGGGGATTAGTTTCTCCAAGGTGAGAAATGAGTACGGGCGTATTTTCATTGAAACCGTCGCGCCTATGGAGGTTGCTGAAGCCACTTCCAAAGTGTTCGGTATTGTTTCGACATCGCCTGTCGTAGTTCTATCATCAGACCTCACCGAGATAATCAAAACCGGCTTTGCAATAGCACAGAAGGAATTCAATCAGGCTGATACATTTGCAGTGAGAGCCAGACGAATTGGAACTCATGATTATTCTAGTCAAGATATTCGTGAGGGTCTCGGTGAGCGAATCTTTGAAGAACTAAAGATTCCAGTTGATCTGAGAAATCCAAAACAAGAAATAACTGCTGAAGTCAGAGACAAAATGGCATACATATTCACTACGATCGTCAAAGGTGTCGGGGGTATGCCAACTGGTACACAGGGCAAAGTTGTATGTACCGTATCCACTGGTCTTGACTCTCCAATTGCAGCTTACAAGGTGATGAAGAGAGGTGTAATCCCTGTTTTCGTTTATTTCGATAATACCCCTCACACAGGGGAAGGATGCACCGATCTTGCAATTCGTCAGGCTACTGTTCTTGCAAGCTATATCTACGATTATGATGTTAAACTCTACATCGTTCCTCATGGACCCGACCTAGATGCAGCCGTACGCCATATCGAGGAGCGGAGTATTTGTATAATGTGCAAGAGGAACATGCTCAGACTAGCTAGAGAAGTTGCAATCCGTGAAGGCGCAGATGCCATTGTCACCGGTGAGATAATTGGTGAACAAGCCTCACAGACCACTGCAAATCTTAAGGCAATTAGTAGCGCAGTCACTGATTTTCCTATTTTGCGACCACTTGCTGGTGATGACAAAGTTGACATCGAAACACTGGCACGTAAGATTGGGACCTATCAGTTTGCGCAGGAAGGTCTCTCTTGTTGTACCTTAGCTCCCAAGTATCCTGTGCTAAATGCAAAATCTGAGGAGCTGAGTGAGATTGATAAAAAGATGGGATTGGATATCATTAGAACCGAAGTCGACAACGCACGTGTGCTCATTTTGAAAAGCGCTAAAGGATAAACGATGATGATTCCAACGCGCCAATGGTAAGCGCTTAATGGTGTAATCTAAGGTCTTAAATAGAGTCGCGGAACAAAACGACCTTATGAGGCCGTCTTTCGGCCAAAGAGAGATGTGAATGAAATGCCGCGTTCAAGAAAAGATCGCATTATTCCTGTAGCTCCTATTGATCGACTCATACGGAAGGCCGGAGCTGACCGTGTCAGTGACAAGGGTGCTGAAAGACTTGCCCAGATTCTAGAAGAGATTGGCGAATATCTAGCAAAGATAGCGGCCGAACTTACCGAATACACAGGACGGAAGACAATCACGGACAAAGATATTGACCTCGCATACAAGCAATGGAGAAGGTCTCTCTAAACATCTACGAAAAAGTATAGGTTTCTAAAGGGCTATAAGACACTCTACATCAAGCACTTGATTGAACTGCCGGGAGGTTCATCGTTGAGCAAAAAAGTCAGCCCTGTAGATGATGGTATTGCGTTGCTCAGCGTGCACGATGTAACTCCCCATTATGAAGACGAAGTAGTTCAGATGTGTGACCATCTTGACACACTCGATATCTCAAGTTACACTTTGCTTGTTTCTCCTTTCTACGCCATGAAACGTTCAAACAGTTTTGAAAAGAATGAGCTCTTTGCACAATATCTCACATCACTAGGTCTTGAGATCTCAATGCATGGGTACTCCCATCATACTAAATCTGGAAAGGGGGCAGAGTTCTTTAGAATGCCACCTGAGCAAGTCGCATCCAGAATGAAACTTGGAGTTTCTTTAATGAAGAAAGATTTTGGCATTCCTCCAGTTGGATTTGTGCCACCGATGTGGAAAGCCCCTCAATCAATCACTAAGGTCGCGAATGAAATGGGATTGACATATTGCGTTCTTGGTGATACGTTCTATGACATCAAGAACAACTCATCTCACTCTACAACATTTCATCTTGTGAGTCAAGGACAAGAATCCTTCTCTCAATCCGATGCGTTCTTGGAACTCGAGCTCGGTGGTCCTGTACAGATTGGTATTCACCCACTTGATTCTACATTGTCTTCTGTTCTGGAACTAATTGCAGATATGAAGGACAGACTCGGGTACACTTTCGTGGGGTACAATGACTACCTAACACGCTAAATCAACACTTCTAGTAAATTCATCCGCGGATTTATAGCTCGATTTATCGACGGGGGATACACAACAACGAATCGGTTTACCGGACATTGATTATTATGTAGAAAATATCTGAGTCTTGACCCGTCTAGTGTGGGTACTATACAACTGGATTGAAGGTTGCATATTAGCTTCAGCAAATGGAGGCTTCAGGATGAAAAAGATACGATTACTAGGTCTGTTAGTGTTTCTGTTATTCATATTTCCAATGCCAGGTAGTCCAGGCGTAGATATCCAAGATGGTCCACTAGCAGGTGGAAACGAGGTCTCCAATCCTTATTCATTATCTGAATCTGGAGGAATTCTCTCAGGAACTGGCGATTCTCTATCCTATTCGATGTCAGGTGTTGCCACAAACTATCTAGATGGAACATTCGTCATTGATTCTTCGACGTCTGAGATTGGCACAGTAACTATTTCCGATGGCTGGTCTGGTTCCGATCTAACAGCTACAATTGATACGCTATCAGTAGATGTAGATGATGTTCGCAATGGTGACCTTGATCTTTACCATGATGAGAAGTTCATTCTCGCTGGCGAAACAGATAATAATTATGAAGATGTTGTTGTTCCGGATTCATGGACTCTCACCAAATCAATAACCGGATCTGGAAGTACACATCCAATGCACGGCACATTTGAAATGAATGATGCAAGTGGTTCTGGTTACTCGGGAACAATGGGCTGGAGATTTGATGCTAGTTGGGGTACAGGAGTTACTGTGAATTATGATGATCAAATCTACATCAGTCAACAGGTACTTGCACCATATAGAGAACTCTATTCAGCTGAGCTTACATTCAACTATTATGTTTCATCCGGTTCAAACCTCTTTGACCAAGTATTCATCGTGTCAAGGGTTGCAGGTTATGAAACCGAACATCATGTGGTTGAAAATGGTGACACAACTGGAACATGGTTATCAGCATCAATCATAATCCCTGGTTCTCATCTCGCAACTCTGACGCTCCCTGATTCCCTTTTGGTAGAAATTGGTCTTGAGTCTAATGTTGATGGATCACAGGCTCTTACAAGACTCGCTCAGGTGTTTGTTGATAATATTGCTCTTGACCTGAATGTACGTCCCTTCCCTGAACAAATTGATTTGAAAGTAAACGGTACCGCAGTTGTTGGTGCTACGATAGGCAGTATCTATCCATACGTTCCAGATGATAGCAATAGAGATGCATCTGACAATCCTGACATCAGCAATGGTGTTGACTTAGATGGATGGCCATGGGCTGGTGGAACTGGTGATTTGAATATTGGAGGTTGGGGCCCTACAGGGTGGTCTGATATTGTTGCGTATCAATCCGGATTACAGTTCCCTCTTAGTATCCCTCAAGGAGCAGTAATCACATCTGCATATCTTGAAGTTGAACCCTCAGGTGAAACTGATACGGTAGCAATGAGAATCTATGCCGCTGGTGAGGATTCAAGTGGTTTACCCATTGAAAACTTCACAACTGGATTACCTCATATGGAAGACCGATTTACTTGGGTAGATACTAGCATCGATTGGACGATGACTGACTGGATAGATACAGTACGAATTAGACAGCGGTCACCAGATATTGCTTCACTGATTCAATCTATTGTGTCTGACAGCGAATGGAATAGTACTAGCTACGTCTGTCTGATGTTGGACTATATGTGGTCTAATTCGTACCAATCTGATTGGACCATCAAAGGTTCATCCCATTATGGT